>JAAYSF010000072.1 GCA_012523975.1 Veillonellaceae bacterium | reverse complement strand
GCCGAACGCCTGCGGGGCGAGGGGTTCTAAGGATGACTAAGACACACCCCGCCCGTTGGGCACCCCTCTCAAGAGGAGAATTTGGTTTTAAGGCAAAAGATTAGCTAGTGGCAGTATTGCAAAAAATCCCCTCTAGAGAGGGGTGGCGCGCAGCGACGGGGTGTGTTATTTGCTGCTACTCAAAGCTCAGGAGTTGATTTAAGTGCTTAAGCAAATATGGGAAACCTTGCTTAATATCGTTTATCCTCCGAAATGTCCTGGCTGCCGGACGGGCGTCGATATACATGGCAGTTGGTGTCAGGTTTGTCTGGCTAGTGTTTTTGCGGTGCGCGAGATTAATGTTTATCAGCATCGTCTGCAGCATTTGGATGTATGCTACGCCGTCTGTGAATATACCGGAGGCGTTAAACGGCTTATACATGATATCAAGTTCCGGCAGAAAAAGAAGTATGCATTGCATTTAGAGTGGTTAATCGATCACAGTGCCGTGACAGCTCGATTACCTGATGTGGATATTGTCCTCCCAGTCCCGTTGAACACCGAGCGGATGAGTGAGCGCGGCTATAACCAAACGGAGCTGATTTTTGCTGGGTGGGCAAATCAGCAAGGGTGGCTGTGGTGTGAGACGAACTTGGCGAGGACAAGACCGACAAAACCACAATGGGAGTTAAAGTTAGCCGAGCGGCGCCAAAATGTAAAGGGCGCCTTCACAGTAACGCATCCTGATGGAGTGGCCGGCAAGAATATTTTATTGGTTGATGATATAATTACTAGCGGCACTACTATGAACGAATGCGCTAAAGTGCTCAAAAAAGCCGGTGCCTTAAGGGTTTGCGGACTAGCCTTGGCAAGCGGCGCACCCTACTAAAAAAACACACCACGAACTATTGTTCGCAGTGTGTTTTTTCTGTTATAATGGTAGTACCAAACTCGCTTACCCCAACGCCTCAATAAAGGCTTTGACTACAGCCGGATCGAAGGCCGTACTGGATAGACTTGACAGTTCGCGGACAGCCTCATCCTTGGTTTTAACCCAGTTTTTGGTACAGGGGTTTATATAACGGTCATAATGGTTGACCACAGCAATGATTCGTGCTCCGAGCGGAATATTTACTCCCTTGAGCCGTTTTGGATAGCCCTTGCCGTCCCAGCGTTCATGGTGATGGCGGATATATGGGATGAGTTCTTGGCAAGCAGGGATGTTTTCTACCATGCAGCTGCCTGCATTGCAATGATTTTTAAACAGGCTGATTTCTTTATTTGTGACATAAGGCATTTTAGCGATAACGGCATTAGGAACCGTCAAATGACCGATATCGTGTAACAGTGCAGCCACCCGAATCCGCTCAATTTCATCTCTGGGCAGTCGCATTTTCGCAGCTACACTTACGGCATAATTGGCCACTTGGTTGCTATGAAGATACAATTTGGCATTTTTCATTTCCACTAAGCGCATTAACGTCGCGATGACATCGCTTAGCGTGTCCGGTTCTCCGGCATATACATCCGGATCTTGCATGAGCGTCAGCATAAACACGACAAACTGCCTTTCCTCGTATAGTCAAGTATTAATAATTTAGGCAAAAAGTGATATAATCCTGCATGAATTTCGAAAAAATTGTAATATTTCCTAGGAAATAGGTCGAAATTCCTAACAATTGTCGAGAATATTTAGTATAATGAAGATGAAATGTGTGGCAGACAAGTTCTTAGTACTAATGGTGAGGAGGAACTGGTATGGGGTTAAAAAACTGTCCGGAGTGCGGCCGGCTATTTGTTGAAAATCCAAGCGGTATGTGTCCGGCCTGCTATGAAAAGGTTGAAGAAGATGAATTAAAAGTAGTTGAATACCTCCGCGATACCAGAAAAGCATCGCTAAAGGAAATCCATGAAGCAACCGGCGTAAAAGAAGGTATAATAATGCGAATGATTAAGAGGGGCCGGCTGTT
>JAAYSF010000071.1 GCA_012523975.1 Veillonellaceae bacterium | reverse complement strand
TGGGGAAACCCGCCACTTTATTTTTAGGTTGATTAGATTTTGACCTAGCCTCGTTGTTTTTTTAGGGACACGAAGGTATAATAAATACATATAAGCAGAAGGATGTGAGAACATGTTCAGCTTTAGCATGCCAGAACTGGTACTGATTTTAGTCATAGCGCTAGTAGTTTTTGGACCGGGCAAGCTGCCGGAAGTCGGTAAGGCGCTTGGCAGAAGCCTTCAAGAATTTAGACGCGCTACAAGCGGAGAGTCAGCTAAGCAGGTTACAGCACAATCAGAGGCTGTTAATGATAATAAGGTAGAAGATAAAAAGTGAGGACAGCCTTATGTCTGATATAACACCAAACAGTCAGGAAGAAGAGCTGGCACCAGCCCCGACCGAGGGGGAAATGTCGCTCGTTGACCACCTGCAGGAACTCCGATGGCGAATAATTACAATAGTGATAGCCGTTTTAATTGGAAGCGGTGCCGCGTATTTTTATGCACAGGAGATTATCCATTTTATAACGGCGCCTGCCGGCAAACTTTATTACCTCAATCCGGCCGAAGCTTTTTTTACATATTTGAAGGCCTCTTTTTTTGTAGGCTTTTTATTAGTACTGCCGATTGTACTATACCAGATATGGGCATTTGTTGTGCCGGCGCTGACCACTACTGAACGCAAGACGGCTGTAATTCTGCTGCCTGCGTCGGTATTGCTTTTTTTTGTGGGCTTGGCATTCTCGTATTATTTCGTCTTGCCGGCCGCCATCAAATTTTTTATGGGATTTGCAACCGAAGACCTGCAGCCCTTATTTTCGTTGGGGCAATATCTGTCGTTTGTAATTGCTTTTCTCCTTCCTTTTGGGTTTATTTTTGAACTGCCGCTTTTTGTGCTTGTTCTGGCTAAATTAGGGATTATCAGTTCGGAATTTCTTAAGGCCAAGCGTAAAATCGTAATTGTCGGCACTTTTGTTATTGGTGCCGTAATATCGCCGACTCCGGATGTATTTTCTCAATCAATGATTGCTATCCCAATGATTATATTGTATGAATTAAGTGTTTTAATTGTAAAATACGTGCTGCGCAAATAATACAACACCTGATATTGAAAGGAGCACTCAATTTGGCTTTTAATGATTTACGTGAATTTATTAATGCTTTAGAGCGACGCGGTTGGCTAAAAAGAATTACTCAGCAAGTTAGTTGTGATTTGGAGATAACTGAAATAACTGATAGGGTATCAAAAATGACGGGCGATAAGAATGTCGCGCTATTGTTTGAGAATGTCGAAGGTTACGATATTCCGGTCTTAATTAATGCCTTTGGCAGCATGGAACGGATGGCGCTCGCGCTTGGAGTCGAAAAAATTGACGAAGTGGCTGATGAAATCAGCCAAATTCTCAAGCTGCCATATATATCGCTTCAAAATAAATTAGACTTAGTTAAAATTATCCCAACTGCCAAACGGGCTATTAATTTTCCGAAGTATGTAAAAAATGCGCCGTGTAAAGAGGTTATTATTAAGGATCAGCCTTCGCTCGATAAGTTTCCGATTTTGAAGTGCTGGCCTGACGATGCCGGTAAATTTATTACGCTGCCGCTCGTGTTTACCAAGAATCCGCAAAATGGTAAGCGCAATGTCGGCATGTATCGGATGCAAGTTTATGACGGACAAACTACTGGAATGCACTGGCATATTCATAAAAACGGCGCCGACAATTACCGGGCTCATCGGGAACTAGGGTTAAATAAAATTGAAGTTGCAGTTGCTATTGGCGGTGATCCGGTATTAACTTATGCTGCAACAGCTCCGCTGCCGCGTGATATAGATGAAATGGTATTTGCCGGATTCCTTCGTAAAAAGTCGGTTGAAATGGTTAAATGTGAAACTGTTGATGTTGAGGTACCAGCCCATTCGGAAATCGTCCTTGAAGGCTATGTTAATATTGACGAACTACGGCGGGAGGGCCCCTTTGGCGATCACACTGGATACTATTCATTAGCTGATATGTACCCGGTATTCCATATTACTTGTATTACCCACCGCAAAGATCCAATTTACCCTGCTACAATTGTAGGTAAACCACCGATGGAAGATTGTTTCCTGGCTAAAGCTACCGAGCGAATTTTCCTGCCGGTATTAAAAACCCACTTGCCGGAAATTGTTGATATGAATTTGCCGCTTGAAGGCGTTTTCCACAGCTGTGCGGTTGTTTCGATAAAGAAGAGTTTTCCTCAGCATGCCAAAAAAGTCATGCATGCCCTTTGGGGAATGGGGCAGGCTATGTTTACAAAAATGATTATTGTAGTTGATTCGCATGTGGATGTTCAAAATATGAACGAAGTTTGGTGGCGCGTTTATAATAATATTGATGCCCGTCGCGATATTGTCATGGTGGATGGACCGCTTGATGTCCTGGATCATTCTTCGCCGATGCCTAACTGGGGAACTAAGGTGGGAATAGATGCTACTAAGCCTTGGCCTGAAGAAGGACATACTCGTGAGTGGCCTGATGAGATTGTAATGTCGGACGAAATGAAAAATATAGTAGATAAGAAGTGGAAGGAACTCGGCCTTGAGTAAATTAAAAGCACATCTTGATAATATTGCCTTATCACATTCGGTATTCGCGCTGCCGTTTGCATATATGGGTGCTGTACTGGCGGTTGGAGGAGCTCCGAGCGGCCGCGATTTTTTTTGGATTACGCTAGCCATGGTTGGCGCGCGCAGCGCCGCCCTGGCCCTAAATAATTTCATTGACTTGAAGTATGATCGATTGCACCCCCGTTTTACTAAACGACCGATGGTCACAGGCGAGGTTAGGGCCTGGGAAGCTATTGCATTGATAATTGCAACTTTGGCGCTGTTTGTGTTGGCGGCGGCTAATCTTCATCCGTTGGCGCTCAAACTCGTGCCGGTCGCGCTTATTCCGCTTGCGGTATATCCATACATGAAACGATTTTCCTGGACTTGTCATTTAGTGCTCGGCTTGGCGTTGTCGATAGCGCCAACAGGCGCATATATTGCCATCCAAGGCACGCTGCCTTTAGGTGTTATACTGTTGGGGTTAGCGGTTGGTATTTGGATTGCAGCTTTTGACGTTATTTACGGCTGCCAGGATGTAGAATTCGATAAAGCCCATGGTCTTAACTCGATGCCAGTCCGTTTTGGGATCCAAGGAGCCATGAACTTGGCAAAAGGGATGCATTTCATAAGTATTGCATCATTCGTTGCAGTTGGTATACTATTTAATTTATCTTGGATCTACTACATAGGTGTGGTGCTGGCAGCTGTAGTTTTGGCATATCAGCATTCGATTGTCAGCAGTACTGATTTCAGTAAAGTCACTCAAGCCTACTTTATGCGGAATGGTCTAGTAGGCATTTTGGTCTTTCTGTTTACTTTTGCAAGTTTAGTATTTTAGCAGATTAAACTATCAGATGGAGGCCGTAATATGACAGCAACAATTTTAGAGGGTAAGGAATTTGCCGCAAGAATCAAAGGTGAAGTGAGCCGACAATTGGCGGCCTTGAAAGTCGAGTCCGGAATAACTCCCGGGTTGGCTGTTATAATCGTAGGTGAAAACCCGGCGTCTAAAGTTTATGTAGCGAATAAGCATAAGGCTTGCGAAGCAATAGGTATTTACTCTGAGGTAATCACAATGCCGGAGAATACAACTAAAGAACGGCTTTTAGCTGAAATTTCCCGGCTTAACAATGATGATAGCATTCATGGTATTCTTGTACAATTACCATTACCTGACCATATCCGTAATGATGAACCCGAGATAATGAATAGCATCTCACCTGATAAAGATGTTGACGGATTCCATCCCGTCAATGTCGGTAAGCTGGCGATTGGTGAAGAACACTTGGTGCCATGCACACCGCATGGCTGTATAAAAATGTTAGAATTGGCAGGTATTGAAATAACCGGTAAGCGGGCCGTAGTCATTGGCCGCAGCAATATCGTCGGTAAACCGATGTTTCATTTACTGCTGGCCCGGAATGCTACTGTAACGGTATGCCATTCGCGGACACAGGATTTAGCGGATATAACCCGTCAGGCTGATATTTTAGTCGCTGCAGTTGGTAAGCCTAAATTTGTTACTAAAGATATGGTCAAACCAGGCGCGGTTGTAATAGATGTAGGTATCAATCGGGTTGCTGACAAAAAATTGGTTGGCGATGTTGATTTTGACCAAGTCAAAGAAGTTGCAGGAGCTATTACTCCGGTCCCGGGTGGTGTGGGATTATTAACTATCGCCATGTTATTGCATAATACTGTTAAGGCTGCAGCTGTGCTTAACAAAAGGTAAATCAATTTGGGAGGGCAGCAACATGAAAAGTGATGTGGAAATTGCGCAGGAAACAGTTTTGAGCCCGATTACCGATGTCGCCGCTAAGATTGGTATTCCTGGCGAAGAACTTGAGTTATATGGTAAATATAAGGCCAAGGTTTCGCTAGAGACTTGGGAACGGGTTAAAAATCGCCCAGACGGCAACCTCGTGCTTGTAACTGCAATCAACCCAACCCCGGCCGGCGAAGGGAAAACGACAACAACTGTCGGACTCGGTGACGCACTAAGCCGTCTTGGCAAAAAAACAGTTATTGCCTTGCGGGAACCCTCACTCGGACCCTGCTTCGGCATCAAAGGCGGAGCTGCCGGCGGCGGCTATGCTCAGGTAGTACCGATGGAAGATATAAACTTACATTTTACCGGCGATTTTCATGCTATAACAACTGCGCATAATCTTTTAGCCGCTATTCTGGATAATCATATCCAGCAAGGCAATGAACTCAATATTGATCCACGGCGCATAACCTGGCGCCGCGTTCTAGATATCAATGAACGCGCTTTGCGTAATATCATTTGTGGGCTTGGCGGAAAAGTTAACGGAGTGCCGCGCGAGAGCGGATTTGATATAACGGTGGCCTCAGAAATGATGGCAATTTTGTGTTTGGCTCGCGGCTTGGATGATATGAAGGAGCGCATTGGACGAATTATTGTTGCTTACACTTATGACAATAAGCCTGTAACTGTTGCCGATTTAAAGGTAACGGGAGCTCTGACCTTATTGTTTAAGGACGCAATAAAACCTAATCTGGTCCAGACATTAGAAAAGACACCGGCTTTTGTTCACGGCGGACCTTTTGCAAATATTGCGCATGGCTGTAATAGTGTAATGGCAACTAAGTTTTCTTTGAAGCTTGCCGATATTGTTGTTACCGAGGCTGGTTTTGGTGCCGATCTTGGCGCTGAAAAATTTATTGATATTAAATGCCGATTTGCTGATATCAGACCATCTGCAGTCGTTATTGTTGCTACTGTGCGCGCCCTTAAAATGCATGGCGGTGTTCCTAAGAATGAACTTACGGGCGAAAATATGGCGGCGCTTGAAAAAGGCCTTGCCAATCTTGAAAAACATATTGAGAATATGCATAAATTCGGCTTGCCGGCTGTTGTCGCTATCAATGCATTTCCCACTGACACCAAAAACGAACTGGACTTTGTCGCAGAAAAGTGCCGGGCGTTAGGAGCAGAGGTTGCATTGTCGGAAGTTTGGGCTAAAGGTGGAGCCGGCGGACTTGAACTTGCGGAAAAAGTACTTAAAGCTGTTAAAACCCCTAATAATTTTAAGTTTATCTATGATGAAACAAGCCCGATTAAGGAAAAAATTGCGACAATTGCCCGGGAAATTTACGGGGCTGACGATGTTAACTATACATTGGCAGCTGAAAAAGCGATAGCAGAATTAGCAGCCAACGGTTTTGATAAGACTCCTATTTGCATGGCTAAAACCCAGTACTCTTTAAGTGATGATATGGCTAAGATTGGACGGCCGAACGGCTTCACGATTACGGTTCGGGAATTGCGGATTGCTGCGGGAGCAGGCTTTATTGTAGCGCTCACTGGCGATATTATGACCATGCCGGGCTTGCCGAAACGCCCTGCAGCTGAAAGAATGGATATTGACAATACTGGTAAAATTACCGGTCTGTTTTAATTAGCCGCTGCCGATGTCCGCAAGAATGAAAGCTAAGCGTCTTTTAATATTTAAATAGTTATCGGAGGAATGACATTGACAAGAATTTCAGTTGAATTAGTGCCTAGAAATGAAGAATTTCTAACGGCAGAACTTAACGCGTTAATAGACCAATTCCCTGTCGATACCGTCAATATTCCTGACCTTTTAAAGTTTGATATTCGAAGTTGGACAGGCTCCGGATTGGTTCGGCGTGCAGGTAAAAAGGCCATTCCTCACATACGTGCGATTGATATTGACGTTCGCAAGGCACTGCCAATGGCGCAATTTCTAATAGATAATCAAATCATGGAGGTTCTTGTGCTGACCGGCGACCGACCTCAGGACATGGGACACAAGATTTATCCGTCAACTAGCGTAGATGTTATCAGGAAATTTAAGCAAGAGCTGCCGAACGTTAAGGTGTATGCTGCCATAGACCAATACCGTTCCAGTATTCGCACTGAAATAGATTATGCAATGCGCAAGCTGTACGCAGGAGCTGATGGTTTTTTCACTCAACCGTTTTATGATCTAAGGTTTATGGAAATTTATGCTGAGCAGTTACAGGATACAGAAGTATTCTGGGGTATTTCTCCGGTAGTTTCTGAGAACTCGGTAAAATATTGGGAGGTCAAAAACAATGTTGTCTTCCCAGCCGGGTTTAAGCCAACCTTAGAATGGAATATTAATTTTGCCAAACAGGCATTGGATTTTGTCAATAGTATAAATTCCAATATTTACTTTATGCCAATTCGAATAAAGGTCGCAGAGTACTTATCAGGAATATTTAACTTTATAAAGGAGGATAAAAATGTATAAGATCCTCGTAAAACGAGAATTAGCGCCAAATGTAAAATTGTTTGAAATGGAAGCGCCGCTCATTGCGAAAAAGGCGCTGCCGGGTCAGTTTGTTATTTTACGTATTGATGAAGATGGTGAGAGGGTTCCTTTGACAATTGCCGATTTTAATCGGGATAGAGGAACTGTCACTATTATATTTCAAGAGGTTGGAGCCACAACCAAGCAGCTTGGTATGCTTAATGAAGGCGATAGTCTACTTGACTTGGTCGGGCCGCTTGGCAAGGAAACCCATATTGAAAAGTTTGGTACGGTAGTCTGCGTAGGTGGCGGTATTGGAATTGCGCCTGTTTACCCTATTGCTCGCGGCATGAAAGAGGCCGGAAATAATGTGATTTCGATTATTGGCGCCCGCAATAAGGATATTCTGATTTATGAGGAGGAAATGGCTGCCGTTAGCGATAAATTTTATGTAACAACTGACGACGGGTCGAAAGGCCATAAGGGATTTGTAACCGATCCTTTAAAGGAACTAATTGAGTCAGGAACAAAAATAGATTTGGTAATGGCAATCGGACCTGTTATTATGATGCGTAATGTCGCTGCTACGACCAAACAATATAAGATACCAACCGTTGTAAGTCTTAATCCGATTATGGTTGACGGCACGGGTATGTGCGGCGGCTGCCGGGTTTCGGTAGGCGATGAAACTAAGTTCGCCTGTGTTGACGGACCAGAGTTTGACGCTCACCAAGTTGATTTTGATGCGCTGATCTCCCGTCAAAAGATGTATCTTCCGCACGAAAAGAAACATTCCGAATACTGTGAAAACCACGGTAAAGGGGGATGCAAATGTCACTCTCACTAAAGAAACATAAGATGCCTGAACAAAACCCCCAAGAGCGGGCTAGAAATTTTAAGGAAGTAGCCCTAGGCTATAGCGAGGAAGACGCTGTTTCCGAGGCCGAACGCTGTTTAAACTGTAAAAACCCGGCCTGCCGTAAAGGCTGCCCGGTAGGAATAGATATACCTGGCTTTATAAAGCATATCAAAGAGCGCAACATCGATGGAGCGTTTAGTACCATTAAAGAATATAGCAGCCTGCCGGCAATCTGCGGACGTGTTTGTCCGCAAGAGGAGCAGTGTGAAAAGCTATGTATATTGGCAAAAAAAGGTGAATCTGTAGCCATCGGCAGGTTAGAGCGATTTGCCGCCGATTATGCTAAAGCTAAGGGACAAGCCGTTGAGCCGATTGAGTATTCGCCGGATGCGCGTAAAGTTGCTATTGTTGGCTCAGGTCCGGCCGGGCTCACCTGTGCCGGCGACTTAGCCAAAAAAGGCTACAAGGTTACTATATTTGAAGCGCTTCATCAACCGGGCGGCGTGCTGTCGTATGGCATTCCTGAATTTCGTCTGCCCAAAGAGGATGTAGTTTTGCCGGAAATTAATAACCTCCGTAAAATGGGGGTAGAAATAGTCGTTAATGTTGTAATCGGAAAAACCATAACTATCGACGAGCTTATGGAAGAAAAGGGCTTTGATGCAGTATTTATCAGTACAGGAGCGGGCTTGCCGTACTTTATGAATATTCCGGGAGAAAACCTCAACGGCGTGTACTCAGCTAACGAATTTTTGACTCGCTGCAACTTAATGAAAGCCTACCGTTTCCCGAATAGCGGAACTCCGATTCATGTTGGGCAAAATGTAGCTGTTGTGGGCGGCGGCAATGTTGCGATGGACGCCGCACGGACAGCACTGCGGCTGGGAGCGGAAAATGTCTATATCGTTTATCGTCGTTCCGAAGCTGAACTTCCGGCTCGCCTGGAAGAAGTTCACCACGCAAAAGAAGAAGGCATTCAGTTCAAATTGCTAAGTAATCCGGTTGCCGTTATTGGCAATGAAAATGGGTGGGTCACAGGCTTGGAATGTATTAAAATGGAACTTGGCGAGCCGGATGCGTCAGGACGACGCCGGCCGGTCGAAATTCCAAACTCTAATTTTGAGCTTAAAGTCGATACTGTTATTATAGCTATCGGTCAAGGCCCGAACCCGCTTGTTCAATCTACTACAAAAGGACTTGAAACTAATAAACGCGGCAATATTGTGGCTGACTCGGAAACAGGCGCAACTAGCCGGCCTGGTGTATTTGCCGGCGGTGATATTGTTACCGGAGCGGCAACTGTCATTTTGGCTATGGGAGCAGGCAAGAAAGCTGCTGCCGCCATAGACGATTAT
This sequence comes from Veillonellaceae bacterium, assembly GCA_012523975.1. Taxonomy (NCBI): domain Bacteria; kingdom Bacillati; phylum Bacillota; class Negativicutes; order Veillonellales; family Veillonellaceae; species Veillonellaceae bacterium. The sequence continues at coordinate 156,633 of JAAYSF010000071.1, read as the reverse complement.
TTAAAAGCTAAGGATGCTAATAAAGAAAGCTAGAATTCATTGTAAAACTTGACAATTGTCCATGCTCACGCTATATTGTTAGTATTATATATGTAAAGGCGATGACAGGAAGGAGTACACTATTGTTGGCTGTTTAGAGAGGAGACTCACGGCTGTAAAGTCTCTCAGACCGGATAGTGGAAGGTAGTCCTTGAGCTGTTGCGTTGAAATTTCAGTAGGCGCAGCCGGTGGCCCCGTTACGGCGTACGAGTTCAGCTGAGTTTAGGCTGGAGAAACAAGGTGGTACCACGAAAGCAGGCTCTTTCGTCCTTTTAGGACGAAAGAGCTTTTAATTTTTTTAGGAGGAGTCTTTATGGAAGAAAAAAATATCCCGTCAGTGTATGACCCACAAGCTGTAGAATCGAGATGGTATAAGTTCTGGGAAGAAAATTCTTTATTCCACGCGGAGCCCGAACCAGATAAACAGCCATTCAGTATTGTAATTCCGCCACCCAACGTTACTGGCCAGCTCCATATGGGACATGCTCTTGATAATACGCTGCAGGACGTGCTGATTCGCTGGCGCCGTATGCAGGGCTACAATACATTATGGATGCCTGGTTCAGACCATGCAGGTATTGCAACTCAGATTAAAGTTGAAGAGACTTTGGCAAAGGATGGTCTAACCCGTTATGATTTGGGGCGGGAAGACTTTATTGATAGGGTTTGGGATTGGAAACATCAGTATGGCAGCCGAATCACTACTCAGCTGAAAAGTCTTGGCGCTTCCTGTGACTGGGCGCGTGAGCGTTTTACTATGGATGAAGGCTGTTCGCGGGCTGTTCGTGAGGTATTTGTTTCTCTTTATGAAAAGGGCCTTATATATCAAGGTAGCCGAATTACTAACTGGTGCCCTCGCTGCAACACGGCTTTGAGTGATATTGAAGTTGAGCATGAAGACAAACCAGGCAATTTGTATCATGTGCGCTATCTGGTCGAAGGTACTGAGGATCAATATGTTACTGTTGCAACTACCCGCCCGGAAACTATTTTAGGTGACAGCGGGGTTGCCGTCCATCCTGATGACGACAGATACCGAGATTTAGTCGGCAAGAATCTGATTTTACCGATAGTAGGGCGGAAACTTCCTATTGTTGCCGATGAATATGTAGATCCTTCCTTTGGAACGGGTGCGGTCAAAGTTACTCCGGCTCATGATCCTAATGACTTTGATATGGGGCTTAGACATAAACTGCCGGAAATCGTTGTTATTAATAATGACGGAACAATGTCTGAAGATACCGGTAAATATGCAGGAATGGATCGGTACGAATGCCGCAAACAGCTCGTACATGATTTAAAGGAATTGGGCAACCTTGTAAAAATTGATGAACACAACCACGCTGTCGGTCATTGTCAGCGCTGCCGGACAGTGGTCGAGCCGCTTATTTCAAAACAGTGGTTTGTATCGATGGAACCTTTGGCTAAACCGGCGATTGAGGCTGTACAATCAGGCGCAATAAAGTTTGTTCCGGAGCGGTTTACCAAAATTTATATCAACTGGCTTGAAGGGATTCGGGATTGGTGTATTTCCCGTCAGATTTGGTGGGGGCACCGCATTCCGGCTTGGTATTGCGAATGCGGCGAAACTATCGTTTCTCGGGACGATATTTCAGTTTGTCCTAAGTGCGGCGGCAAACTGGAACAGGACCCTGACGTGCTTGATACTTGGTTTAGTTCGGCTTTGTGGCCATTTTCGACCATGGGCTGGCCTGAGCAGACCGCTGAATTAAAACAGTTCTACCCGACCAGCGTGCTGGTGACTGGCTATGATATTATTTTCTTCTGGGTAGCCAGAATGATTATGATGGGCTTAGAGTTTAAAAAGGAAATTCCATTTAAACATGTGTTTATTCATGGTTTGGTCCGCGACTCACAAGGACGGAAAATGAGTAAATCGCTGGGTAACGGTATCGATCCGCTGGAGGTTATAGAGAAATACGGCGCTGATACACTTCGGTTTACCCTTGTTACCGGCAATACGCCCGGCAATGATATGCGCTTTTACTGGGAGCGAGTGGAATCAAGCCGGAACTTTGCTAATAAGCTATGGAATGCATCGCGGTTTGTAATGATGAATCTTGAAGGCTTTGATGCCGCGGACAAGCCTAAAGATGAAGCATTAACCTTGGCCGACCGTTGGATTCTAAGCCGTTATGCGCAAACAGTAAGTGAAGTTACCCGTAATCTTGACCGTTTTGAAGTGGGTGAAGCGGCTCGTTTATTATATGAATTTATTTGGAATGAATATTGCGATTGGTATATCGAACTGGCAAAATCCCGTCTTTACAATAAAGAAGACGAGGTTAGCAGAGGAGCCGCGCAGTATGTATTATGGTATATACTTAATAATACTTTAAAATTGCTGCATCCGTTTATGCCGTTTATTACTGAGCATATCTGGCAGCATCTGCCGCACGAAGGGGTAAGTATTATTGTTGCACCATGGCCTAAAGATCGGCCTGAACTGATTTCAGTCGAAGCCGATCGGGATATGGGCGTAATTATGGATACAATTAAAGCCATTCGTAATATGCGAGCCGAAGTTAATGTGCCGCCCGGCCGCAAGAGCGAGGTTATCCTGCAGATTGCCGATGATTTCAGAACTACTTTTGAGGCCAATCAAAGCTATTTAAAAACACTGGCCGCAGCTGAGCCTATAACTATGCTGCCTATCACTGAGCAAAAACCAGAGAATGCGATGACTGCTGTTGCTAGCGGTGTTGAAATATATCTCCCGTTAAAGGGACTTATAGATGTTGAAAAAGAGACAGCCCGCTTAAGAAAAGAACTCGAAAAAATCGAGAAAGAGCTTAGCCGTATTGCAGGTAAACTTGCTAATGAGGGCTTTGTCGCAAAAGCACCGGCCGAAGTTATTGAAAAAGAGAGGGCCAAAGAACAGGAATACCGTGAAAAACGTGATGCTATCAACGAGCGGTTAAGCTATTTGGCCAGACTATAAGAGGATGGCTGAGATGACTTACGAAGATTCACTGCAATACCTTACTCAGCTAGGAAAATTCGGTATAAATTTAGGTCTGACCAGAATCGAGCGACTGCTTGAGCTCATGGGTAATCCTGAACGCTGCTTTAAGCCTATTCATGTTACAGGCACTAACGGCAAAGGGTCCACAACGGTAATGCTGGCTTCCATCCTACAAGCCTCAGGCATTAGGACTGGTATGTATACCTCGCCCCATCTTAATGAATATACTGAGCGAATAGTCGTAAACGGTCAGGAGATTTCCGAGACAAAATTTAGTGAGGCAATTTCATATACAGCGCAATTTGTAACTAAAATGGCGGAACAAGGATGGGAGCACCCAACAGAGTTTGAAGTGCTGACAGCAGCGGCGTTTTATTATTTCGCCGCTGCTGATGTAGAGTATGCCATTATTGAAGTTGGGCTTGGGGGGCTTTTAGATTCAACTAATGTTATTAATCCTGAAGTAGCCGTAATTACAAATGTAGCCCTTGAGCATACCGACCGCTGCGGCAGTACCATCGCTGAAATTGCTGCCCATAAAGCAGGTATTATAAAAAATGCTGTACCGGTTGTTACCGCTGCGCAGCATGATGCTTTTACGGTAATTAACACAAAGGCGTTAGGCACTCGATCCGATGTGTATTTGCTTGGTCGCGATTTTAAAGCTACGTTTGCCGGCTTAGCGGGTTTGCAACAAAAGGTTAGTTTTGAGCTGGTTGATGATCCGGACGGTCCAAAACAAGTGACAGCTAATCTCATTGGCAGTCATCAGGCTGAAAACTGCGCCTTAGCGATAATGACTGCTATTCTTATCGGTAAAAAAGACAAGCGAATAAGTTGGGAGCAGATAGTGAAGGGGGTAGCTGCTGCAAAATGGCCAGGCCGGTTTGAAATATTCTCCGGCCGGCCGATGGTAGTAATTGATGGTGCGCATAACCCGGCAGGGGCAATAAGGCTGCGCGATAATCTTGATCTTGTGTTTGCTGGTAAAGAGATTGTCTTTTTGCTAGGGATTTTAAAGGATAAAGATGTTTGCGGTATTGTTAATTCCCTGATTAGGCCTAATGATAAAGTTGTTGTTGCCGCGCCTTTATCAGACCGTGCCGGCGAGCCAAGCGAGGTTGCAAAGCTAATAAAGGCTAACGTAGTAAGCACTGCTGAAAATATTGAAGAAGGACTTCGACTGGCTAAAGTTTTGGCTGGTTCTGACGGTATTATATGTATTGCTGGTTCACTTTACCTAATCGGTGCCGCCCGCGCTATAATAGTAGGTGGACAAAAAATTGGCTGTTAAGTATAATGTCTGTATAATTAATGGATAGGTGAAACATGTGAGAATATCATATCGGCTTATAAAATTACAATACTATTTTGATTTGATTATCGAGCACTGCATTATCGCGGTGGCCTTTTTTTTGCCGTTGTCAGCTATTACTGCTGATGTCTTTTTTGTGGCAGGTTTAACGGCTTGGGCTCTAAAGATGATTGCAACCCGCAAATTCAGTCTGAAACGCACCCCGTTTGATGAACTCATTTTAATGTTCATCATTTTTTCAGCACTATCTATCGGGAGTTCGCCTGACCGAGGGTTTAGTTTTTACAACTATTATAATTTGATGGGCCGCTATATACTTATCTACTATTTGGTCGTTAACAATATTCAATCGACCGACCAGGTAAAAAGGATTGTATGGGCTATTTTAGGATCAGCTTTTATTGTCGCGTTATACGGTTTTTATCAGTATCTATTTAGTGACAGAATGATAACAGAATGGGTTGATTATGAGCAGTTTCCAGATCTTAAGTTTAGGGTATTTTCTACTATGCAAAATCCGAATCTGCTGGCGGGATTCCTTGTTACTATTATGGCAATTGCTGCCGGGCTTGGCTGTAAGGAAACTACTCTTAACTGCAGAAGCGCAGCTTTTAGTCTGGTTGCAATACTGGCGGTCTGCCTTGTACTTACCTATTCCCGCGGCGCTTGGCTTAGTGTTTTAGCTCTAATTGCCGCATTTGGTGTATTGTATAATCGAAAAATCTTTTGGCTGCTATTATTGCTTCCTCTTCTTGGGCTGTTTGGCCATGATGTTTTACTTGAGCGTTTGATGTCGATATTTAATCCGACTGATACTTCTTCAACGCTTCGGATAGCGCTATGGGAAAGTACGGTAGCCATGATAATGGACAAGCCATTCTTTGGGATTGGCTGGGGAGCATATTGGATGGTTTATCCTGAGTATGATTTCTTTATTAACGATTCTAGTACCAAGATTGTCCATGCGCATAATATGTATCTAAATATAGCAGCCGAAATCGGAATACCTGGCTTGATGGTTTTTCTGGGGATTATTTATTCTCATTTAAAGACTGCTGTAAATTTGATCAGCTATTCGGCAAATCGCTTTACAGCGGGCTTGATGCTTGGGATTGCCGCTGCTCTTATCGCTCTGGCTGTCAACGGATTAACAGATTACATCTTGTTTAATATCCAGATGTCGATGCTATTTTGGTTGCTGAATGCGATAATTACCGTTCTATGGGGCGAAAGCTGCAGGTATGGAACAACGTCCAGGTTTTTGAAAAAAATGTAAAAGTGTAAACTTTAGCAGGATTTTCCTAGGATATCACGAATAATTAGTATTAATAACAGACAAGTCATATAGTTATCGCTAAACACAAAAAGGGCCTCCGGCCCTTTATTTCTGTATACAAATGTGTGAAATTTCGTACTAAATAGTCGTTAGCTCCAAACCTGAAATATACCCAGGCTAAGCTCGGTCAGTAGATCGATGAAGGGGGAAGGGTTTATGAAGCTTGCAGAGGTCAGACAGATACTCGGGGCCGAAATTCTTAGCGGCGAAGAGTTATTACTAGTGAAAGAAGTTGCCACGGTCTGCGGCTCCGATTTGCTGAGCGATGTTTTAGCCTGTCCCATTAAGGAAACATTGCTTCTCACTGGCCTAACTAACGTTCAGGTCATTCGCACAGCCGAGATGAGTGATTTAGTTGGGATTGTTTTTGTAAATGGGAAATGCCCTAACGCCGAGTTACTGCCAATGGCTCAGCAAAAGGGTATTCCGTTGCTTACTACAAAACTACCAATGTATGAGGCCTGCGGACGACTTTATCAACATGGGCTGAAAGGTTGTATGTAGGTGGAACAAAGCACACAGTTTATCGTATTGGACTTTGATCTAAATGGTTCAGACTTTGACGCAGCAGGTGAGGCGTCAAGTAAAATAAAACTTGTACTTCAGCAAATAGGTATTCCTGCCGAGGTTATACGCCGTATCGCTATTAGTACTTATGAGGCCGAGATGAATGTAATCATTCATGCTTATCGAGGTAAGATTAAAGCGGAAATATTTTCAGACCGTGCGCAAATAACCGTTAATGATGAGGGACCTGGCATTCCTGATATCAAACTGGCTATGCAGGAAGGTTACTCAACGGCGCCTGATTATATTCGCGAGATGGGGTTTGGTGCCGGTATGGGCCTGCCGAATATGGTTAGGTGTACCAACGAATTTGAGATTAAATCGAAAGTTGGGGTTGGGACAACCATCACGATGACTGTTTATTATAATGGAAGTTTTAATGCTCTTACCAGGTAGCATAACTAAGTTTTAATGATAGTGTGGTGTTGAATGTGGGCGACTATTTTCATTCGGTTCGATTAATTGAAAACCGCTGTAAAGGTTGTGTCATCTGTGCTAAACGTTGCCCCACAGAAGCTATAAGAATACGCAGGGGCAGGTCACAGATAATAGAAGCTCGCTGTATTGATTGCGGTGAATGCATTCGGCGATGCCCGGCCCATGCCAAAACGGCCGTTACTGATTCATTGGATGACTTAATTCAGTACAAGTATAATATTGCGCTGCCGGCACCGACCTTATATGCACAGTTCAGTGCTGATATTCGGATTGATAACATTTTAGCCGCTTTAATGGAATTAGGTTTTCATGATGTTTTTGAAGTTGCCAAAGGCGCTGAAATAGTATCGTTAGCGATCAAGGATTATTTGAAGCGTTCCGACATTAGGTATCCGGTAATTTCGTCGGCTTGCCCGGCTGCTGTTAGGCTCATTCAAGTCAAGTTTCCCGAACTTATTGACAATCTTGTGCCCATCGACTCGCCGGTAGAAGTAGCGGCTCGAGTCGCTCGTGCAAAAGCCAGCCGCAGGCTTGGATTAAGTCCAGATGAAATAGGAACTTGGTTTATTTCGCCTTGCCCGGCTAAGATGACTGCCGCCAAGCAGCCGCTTGGCTCCGAAAAATCAAATATTAGCGGCGCTATAGGCATTTCACAAGTTTACGCCCCGCTCTTGAAGGCACTGCAAGATATTCCTGCCGGTGTCGAAAGGCGGCATGCTTCTTGGGTTGGTGTCAATTGGGCTGTGTCGGGCGGCGAAAGTGCGGCTGTTGGTTCCGAAAACCAACTCATTGTGCATGAAATAAATAATGTAAGCGACATTTTAGAACAAGTTGCACTAGGCAAGTTATCCGGCGTTAAATATATTGAGACTTTGGCGTGCGCGGGTGGTTGTATCGGCGGTCCGCTGACTGTCCAAAATCGCTTTGTTGCTGAGTTTAACATGAAAAAACGGGCTCAAAATATGCAGGCAGAAGATGCTGCAAAAGGCCGGGTGCCCCTCCAGGAATACCGCGAGTCGGCGCTTGGCGTAAGTGAGCGGCGTGCGATTGAGCCGCGCCCGATATTGCGTCTCGATGAAGATATTTTTAAGGCCATGTACAAGGTTGAGGCTATGGAAAAAATGCTTAAGCAGCTGCCGGGACTCGACTGCGGGTCGTGCGGCTCACCAAACTGCAAAGCGTTAGCTGAAGATATTGCTCAAGAAAAGGCCAGTGTAACCGACTGTGTATTTAAATTGCGGGAACGAGTAAGTGAACTTGCGAAGGAAATGATGGATTTGGCCGAAAAGCTGCCGCCATCTCTGGACAAGGAGCAGAGCTAATCGGTAAATCGTAAAAGCAGCGAGGGAGGCGTTTATGTGCAAATAAGTCAAATAGTGTCAGAATTGCAGCTTGAAATCGTTGCCGGCCATGGTAGGCTTAACCGGGAGATAAGCGGCGGCTATGTTTCAGATCTGTTGAGCAATGTTATGGGGCGGTCCTGCGCTGGCACAGTTTGGGTTACTATGCAAGCTCACCAAAATGTTGTTGCAGTAGCAGCGCTCCTGGATCTGGCCGCAGTTATTATAGCCGGTGGCGTTACACCTGATCATCAGACAGTAACTAAAGCCCAATTCGAAAACATCGTGATTTTGACGACAACGCTGTCCGCGTATGAGGTCGCTGGCCGTCTATATGGTATGGGGATTAAAAGTTCATGATGCGGCGCTTCGTGGCCGATCTCCATGTTCACTCACTGCTGTCACCATGCGCGGCCATTGAAATGACGCCACGAAATATTGTAAATTATGCAATTGAGCACAACATTGATATCATAGCCATTACCGACCATAACGCGTGTGATAATGTTCCTGCAGCCGTTGAAGCCGCTGCCGGAACGAATGTTACTGTTATTCCGGGTATGGAGATTGAAACCAAAGAAGAAGTCCATCTAATAACTTTGTTTGAAACTGTTGCTCAGTTAAAATCATTTAACGACTATGTAGTCAATCATCTGTCCGGCCGATTGAACGATCAAGGGCGTTTCGGGGCCCAAATTATTGTTGATGCCTATGATGAATTTCTCGGCTGTCGCAAGGAAATGTTATTAGCCTCGCTAACCTGTGGGGTAGAGGAGGTGACGGCCGAAGCAGCCGCCCGGAACGGGATATGTATTGCAAGCCATGTTGATCGGCCGGTCTACAGCATTTTATCGCAGCTAGGTTTTGTTCCGCCAGATTCATTGCTTGCGGCTGTCGAAGTATCACGCTTAACGAGTATTCAATCGGCAGCAGAAAAGTTTCCGGGAATTGGAGGGCTGCCTGTTATAACTTCTTCCGACGCCCATTTTATCAGCGACTTTATCACAGGTCCGAAGACCGTCTTTTTTATGGAAAAGCCGACGCTACTAGAAATTAGCCTGGCGTTAAATAACCAGAATGGTCGAAAAGTTCTAAGCTAGTTGATTAATCTTAATTTCTTGTCAAGGGGGTTAACCATGAGTAATCAATGTAAATGTAACTGTGACGGCAAAAACAATCCTTTTACCCAATTGGACGAAATTCTTTCGAAATACAAAGAGGTTAAAGGCGCTCTGATTCCGGTGCTGCAGGAAGCACAAAGCGCGTATGGCTACTTGTCGAAAGAAGTTATTGAACATATCGCGGTCAAAATGAATATTCCGGTTAGTCAAATTTATGGCGTTGTAACATTTTATGCTCAATTTCACCTTAATCCGCGCGGCAAAAATATTATTAGGGTTTGCCAAGGGACTGCCTGCCATGTGCGCGGAGCCAAAGCGGTTTTAAAAGCAGTAGAAGATAATTTAAAGATTGCGGCTGGTGAAACTACTCCCGATCTTAGTTTTACCTTGGAAACTGTTGCTTGTATCGGGGCTTGCGGGCTAGCGCCGGTTATGATGATTAATGAAGACACCCATGGGCGTCTAACACCGGAGAATATTCCCGAAATTCTGGCAAAATATCGCTAAAATGCGTGAATTGTCGCTTCATATTCTTGATTTAGTGCAGAATTCCCTGGAAGCAGGCTCCTCAGAAGTCAGCCTGGTCGTTATTGAGGATCTGGCAAACGACAAGCTAGTTATTACTGTTAGTGATAATGGCAGGGGTATGAGTGAGAGCAAAAGAAATAGTGTTAGTGATCCGTTTGTAACTAGCCGCCATACTAGGCGTGTGGGCCTGGGCCTTCCGCTTGTTGATATGTATACTCAATTGTGTAATGGCAGTATGAATATACAATCGCAGCCGGGAGCGGGCACTACCGTCCAGGCTATTTTCCAGTACAGCCATTTTGATCGTCCGCCGCTTGGCAATATGGTAGAAACAATAAAAACAATCATTATCGCCAATCCCGGCTTATTGTTTAAATATACTCATAAAGTAGGAGACAAGACTTTTCAGTTATCTACACATGACATTACTGAAGCTCTTGGCGATGTTCCGCTTAGTTTCCCTGAAGTAATTGTTTGGCTTGACGAATACCTGACAACTAATTTGGATGGTTTATATGGAGGTGCAGAGCATGAAAACGATTGAGGATCTGAAACGTTTACGCGAACAAGTTGAATCAAAGACAAAACTGCGGCACACAACGGGAACAAGAATTATTGTCGGCATGGGCACATGCGGTATTGCTGCCGGAGCCCGTGAGGTTATGTCGGCAATTTTAGCTGAGATTGCCCGGCGCAACCTGGAGGACGTTGCTATTACTCAAACAGGGTGTATAGGTATGTGCGAACAGGAGGTTTTAGTAGATGTTGTCCGGCCGGGCGAGCCGAGGGTCACTTATGGCAGGGTAACGCCCTCTGACGTGGCTAAAATTATCGCCCAGCATGTTGTGAACGGGCGTATTGTTGAAGAACTTGCAGTTGGTAAAATAGACTAATATTCGATTGCGGGAGGGAGTAAATTGGAACACATTAGGTCGCATGTACTGATCTGCTCAGGAACAGGCTGTGTTTCCTCAGGGTCGAAAAAGGTAGAGGCCGCTTTGCGCGACCAATTAGCTCAAAAAGGCCTTGATAAAGAGGTGAAGATTGTTGAAACCGGTTGCCACGGTTTTTGTGAAATGGGGCCGCTGGTTATTGTCTATCCTGAAGGCGTTTTTTACGTAAGGGTAAAAGAAGATGATGTTGCGGAAATAGTTGAGAGCCATTTATATAAAGGACGGATAGTCGAGCGATTGCTATACAAGGAACCTATTTCTTTAGAAAAAATACCGAACTATGGCGATATACCATTTTATAAAAAACAGATGCGAATGGTTCTGGCTAATTGCGGTCATATTGACCCCGAAAATATTGAGGAGTATATCGCAGTTGGTGGTTATGAGGCGCTGGGGAAAGCACTGTCCGAAATGCAACCTGCCGATGTTATTGAAGAAGTTAAAAAGGCCGGTCTTAGAGGCCGGGGGGGCGGCGGTTTTCCTACCGGCTTAAAATGGGGCTTTACACGCAATGCGCCCGGAGAAAAGAAGTATGTTGTTTGTAATGCCGACGAGGGTGATCCGGGCGCTTTTATGGATCGCAGCATTCTTGAAGGGGACCCGCACCGGATTATTGAAGGGATGGCAGTGTGCGGCTACGCAATAGGGGCTGACGAAGGCTATGTCTATGTACGGGCTGAGTATCCGCTGGCTATAAAAAGACTAAAGCTGGCTATTGCTCAGGCTGAAGATTATGGCTTATTAGGGGAAAATATTCTCGGGTCGGGTTTTAACTTCAAGGTTAAGATTAAAGAGGGGGCAGGGGCCTTTGTCTGTGGCGAAGAAACGGCGCTGCTCGCTTCTATTGAAGGAAAGCGGGGAATGCCCCGACCGCGGCCGCCGTTTCCGGCAGTTTCAGGCCTGTGGGGTAAGCCTACCAATATTAACAATGTTGAAACCTTTGGCAATGTGCCGCAGATAATTACTAACGGCGCTGAATGGTATGCTTCCATCGGAACTGAGCGCAGCAAGGGAACTAAAGTCTTTGCACTTACCGGCCGTATTAATCACACCGGCTTGGCTGAAGTACCGATGGGAATTAAAATGCGGGAAATAATATACGAGATCGGCGGCGGTATTCCTAACAGCAAGAAATTTAAGGCCGTGCAAATCGGTGGTCCGTCCGGCGGCTGTCTGCCGGAGCAGCTCTTGGATTTATCTGTCGATTACGACTCACTGACTGAAGCCGGGGCAATGATGGGGTCCGGCGGTCTAGTTGTTATGGATGAAACAACTTGCATGGTAGATGTAGCTAAGTTCTTTCTTAATTTTACGCAATCAGAATCATGCGGCAAGTGTACGCCATGCCGGGAAGGCACTAAGCGGATGTTAGAAATTTTAACTCGGATTACCGAGGGTGAAGGCAGAGTCGGTGATATTGAGCTTCTTGAGACAATGGGTAAAAATATTAAAGCAACAGCACTCTGCGGTCTTGGTCAAACGGCTCCTAACCCTGTGCTCAGCACTCTTAAATATTTCAGACATGAATACGAAGCCCATATAAATGAAAAGAAATGTCCGGCGGGGGCATGTGCTAAATTGGCAGGATATACAATAACTGACCTGTGTAAAGGTTGCAGTTTGTGTAAGAAATCCTGCCCGGTTGAAGCAATTAACGGTGTGGTCAAAGCTAAGCATGAAATTGACCAGGCAATATGTATTAAGTGCGGCACCTGTCTGAGCAAGTGCCCGTTCAAGGCAATTATCAAAGGCTAAATGAGGAGGGCGAATTTCATGGAAACGGTTAATATTACAATCGACGGCAGCCTATTCGAGGTTCCAAAAAATTTCACCGTCCTCGAAGCGGCCCAGACAGCCGGAATCAAAGTTCCTACTTTGTGTAATCACCCGGAATTAAGACCGGAGGGCAACTGCAGAGTTTGTGTGGTAGAAGTTAAAGGCGCCCGCAGTTTAGTTGCATCTTGTGTGTATCCGGTAAGTGATGGGATGGTCATAAATACTAACACTCCAGCTGTTAGAGATGCCCGTAAAATGGTTGTTGAATTGCTTTTAGCTAACCATCCGCAAGATTGTCTATCCTGCCAGCGAAATCTGAATTGTGAACTGCAAACGATTGCGGCTGACTTAGGGATCAGACAAGTACGGTTTGACGGAGAAAAGAAGAGTCATCAGATTGATAATAGCAACCCTTCACTGGTACGTGACCAAAATAAATGCATCTTATGCGGCCGCTGCATTCGTGCATGCAGTGAACGCCAAGGTGTTCATGTTTATAGCTATGCCAATCGTGGGTTTAATACAACGGTGGTACCCGCCTTTAACCAGACGTTAGACAAAGTGGCTTGTACCTATTGTGGTCAGTGTGCCAGTGTATGTCCGACAGGGGCTATTGTCATCAAAGATGATACTGCGCGGGTATGGCAAGAGTTGGCAAACCCCGCTAAGCATGTTGTAGTACAAACAGCACCGGCTGTCAGAGTAGCATTAGGTGAGGCTCTTGGGCTGCCCCCTGGTGCTGTAGTTACAGGCAAGATGGTAGCTGCCCTAAAGCGACTTGGCTTTGATAAGGTTTTCGATACAAACTTTAGCGCTGATTTAACGATTATGGAAGAAGGCGCTGAATTTCTGCACCGGCTGAAAAACGGTGGCAAGCTGCCGATGATAACATCATGCAGTCCGGGGTGGGTAAACTTTGCTGAGCTATTTTATCCTGATTTATTAGAGCATCTTTCATCGGCCAAATCGCCGCAACAAATGTTTGGCGCCCTTGTTAAGACATATTATGCCGAACAAGCTAATCTTGACCCTGCAAACATAGTTTCAGTATCAATTATGCCTTGTACTGCTAAAAAAGCTGAAGCGGCTCGCGATGAAATGACGGCAAGCGGATATCGCGACGTAGATTATGTTATAACAACATCTGAGTTAGCGGCAATGATTAAAGAGGCTGGGATTGATTTCGGCTCGCTTGCCGAGGGAAACTATGACGATCCGATGGGGATTGCGACAGGCGCTGGTGTTATATTCGGTGCTACAGGAGGGGTTATGGAGGCGGCGCTGCGCACCGTTAGTGAACTAGTAACAGGCAAAGAACTTGAATGTATTGATTTTCATAATGTGCGCGGGCTGCAAGGCGTAAAGGAAGCGTCGCTCAATATCGGCGGCATTGAAGTCAAAATAGCGGTAGCTCATACACTATTAAATGCCCGTACGCTTATGGATAAAATCAGGGATGGTGAAGCCGATTACCACTTTATAGAAATCATGGCCTGTCCGGGCGGCTGTATCGGAGGCGGGGGGCAACCTATCAGTGCCGTTACCGATTTCCGTCAGAAACGAATTGATGGACTCTATGACTGCGATACAAAGGCTATTTTGCGCAAATCACACTCGAATCCGGCCATCAAAGAGCTGTACGCTACATGGTTAGGCCAGCCTTTAGGCGAGAAAGCCCATAAATTGCTTCATACTCATTATCATAAGCAAAGCCGCGGCTAGGTGAGAATAATTTGTAGGAAAATGTTGAACCATATAAAAAATACTTTATAAAATCGCATGTAGTCGGCAGGATTATGCAGGTTAAGTGAGAATATATGGATAAGTTAGAGGATAGGTCAGATATTACTCTGCTGAAAATCTGTCAGGGGGGCTCGGTCATTGAAAGACCATATCATTATTTCAAAAGCTACCGTTGACCGTCTGCCGCTATATTATCGGACATTACGCAGCAGCCAAGAAGAAGGGCTGGAGATTATTTCTTCAGAGGAACTCGGTCAGCGTCTTGGCGTCACGCCGGAACAAATTCGCAAAGATCTAGCAGCTTTTGGTCAATTTGGTAAAAAAGGTGTAGGTTATTACATCCGCGAATTGATTCGCAATATTGGCGAAATATTAGGACTAGATAGAAACTGGAATTTTGCTGTTATCGGCATTGGGCATCTTGGGTGGGCGCTTATCCATTACCGCAACTTTAAGGCGCTCGGGTTTAATCTAGCAGCAATGTTCGATGTAAATCCCGAAAAAATTGGCATGGAAATCGGGGGCGTTAGGATAGATCATTTCGATCGCATTGAGGAAGTTATAAAGGAACGTAATATTAATATCGGGGTAATTGCTGTTCCGCAAGCGCAAGCCCAAGAAGTTTCCGACAAGTTGGTAGCCGCCGGTGTTCGCGGTATCTGGAACTTTGCACCTTGCAAAATCAATGTACCTGATACAGTCAAGGTGGTAAATGAAGACTTATCAGTTGGTCTTAGCAGTATTTCTTACTATTTGGCTAGAATGCTGTGAAAATATGTACAAATATCAAATGAATCCCAAAATTATAGCAGGAGTTTGAAAATTTATATAGAATAAATTGAGAGTATGTAATTTGTAATAGTCTTATCGGGGGAATTATAACTAGGTAATGCTTTCTATTTACAGTACCGTCAATCAAGTATGTAATGCTTGATTGACGGTACTGTTGCGAAAACTTTCCCGAAAAAAGCTTAGTTTTAATTCCTTGGAGGTATAGCTGTTCAATTGCATAAATTACTCTGAATGCGTACCTCTCTAAAAAGCGTATTGGCGCTATATATTATGGAGGTGGTCGTTCGACAAGATAACATCAATTAATTATTAAATGGCAACGATGTTGACCAACAAGGAGGAAGTTTGAGAATGATTGACATTCGGGACCGGGTGCGGAATAAAGCACTCCATGCCAAAATAGTAAGCGCAGAAGAAGCTGCGGCCATTATCAAGCCCGGGATGAATGTGGCTACTAGCGGTTTTACCCCGGCTGGTTATCCCAAAGCAGTACCTCTTGCCTTAGCTGAAAGAATGAAAAAAGAACCTTTCCAAATTAATCTTTGGACAGGCGCGTCGGTTGGTAAAGAATTAGACGGCGCATTGACAGAAGTTAATGGTATTGCAAGACGCATGCCGTATCAGACTAATACTGAACTTCGCAATGCCCTTAATAAAGGACAAGTTCAATACTTTGATCTTCATCTTAGTGAATCAGCTCAATTGTCACGTTATGGTTTTTTAGGCGGTAAGGTTGATGTAGCTATTGTAGAAGCATGTGCTATTACAGAAGAAGGGCATATTATTCCGACTACATCGATGGGTAATACAGCATCATTCGTCCAAAGCGCTGATATTGTTATAGTAGAAGTTAACACTACTCAGCCATTGGAGCTTGAAGGCATGCATGACGTTTATGTGCCGCTTGATCCCCCCCATCGTTTGCCTATTCCGGTTGTGAAGGCAGATGATCGTATCGGTACTACATATATCCCCTGTGGGCTTGATAAGATTAAATACATAGTTCCTTGCGATATTGGAGACGATGTTCGTCCATTCGCTCCGCTTGATGAAGATTCTAAAGCGATGTCTCAATTTGCAATCAACTTCTTCAGGGATGAAATAAAAGCGGGCCGCTTACCGGAAAATTTACTGCCGCTTCAGTCCGGTGTTGGTTCAGTGGCTAATGCAGTTATTAGTGGCTTTGTTGATTCTGATTTTAAAGATTTGCAAGTTTATACCGAAGTTATCCAAGACGGTATGCTTGATTTAGCTGATGCTGGCAAATTGAAGTTTGCGTCTGGTACTTCGTTCTCGCCTTCTCCGGATGGTTTGGATAGATTGTACAGCAATATCGATAAGTACCGCAAATTAATGATGCTTCGCCCGCAAGAAGTTGCAAACAGCCCGGAAGTTGCCCGTCGTATTGGCATAATCGCTATGAATACTGCTATTGAATTTGATATTTATGGCAATGTTAACTCAACTCATGTTATGGGTAGCAAGATGATGAATGGTATTGGCGGTTCAGGCGACTTTGCCAGAAATGCCTACCTGACTATCTTCTTCTCAACTTCAACCGC
This sequence comes from Veillonellaceae bacterium, assembly GCA_012523975.1. Taxonomy (NCBI): domain Bacteria; kingdom Bacillati; phylum Bacillota; class Negativicutes; order Veillonellales; family Veillonellaceae; species Veillonellaceae bacterium. Next base: position 140,137 of record JAAYSF010000071.1, on the reverse strand, counting down.
TAAAGGCGGAAAAATTTCTTCGATTGTTCCCATGGTTTCTCATGTGGATCATACCGAGCATGATGTTGATGTATTTATAACCGAACAGGGCGTAGCCGATGTTCGTGGTCTGAGCCCGCGCGAACGCGCTCGCAAGATTATCGAAAATTGTGCACATCCTGACTATAAACCTATGCTTCTGGATTATCTCGAAAGAGCGGAGAAGGCAACTAAAAACGCTCATACTCCGCACATTCTTTCCGAAGCATTTTCCTGGCATACCCGGTTTATGGAAACCGGTACAATGAAAAAGTAGGTAAAGGAGGACATTAGTTTAATGAGTAATGAAACTTTGAAAACTAAACTGGCAGAGTACAATGCAAAAGTAGAAAAAGCACTAGCTAAGTTCCCCGAACGCAAGAATCTTGCTCACAACAGGCTTTACACTCCGCTTGACATCGAAAATGTTGACTACGTAAATGAAATTGGGTTCCCTGGTGAATATCCGTTTACCCGTGGCGTGCAGCCTACTATGTATCGTGGCCGTTTCTGGACCATGCGTATGTATGCAGGTTTCTCAACTGCTGAAGAATCCAATAAACGCTATCGCTATCTGTTAGAGTCGGGCGGCACAGGCCTGTCCTGCGCGTTTGACCTTCCGACCCAAATCGGTTATGACTCCGATCATCAGATGGCTGAAGGCGAAGTTGGTAAAGTAGGCGTTGCTATCGACTCTCTTGCTGACATGGAAATTCTGTTTGACAGCATTGACCTCAGCAAGGTTTCAACATCAATGACAATCAACGCTCCTGCATCAGTTCTGTTGGCAATGTACATTGCTGTAGCTGAGAAAAACGGTGTTAGCGCTGATAAACTTAGAGGTACTATTCAGAATGATATCCTGAAAGAGTACGCAGCTCGCGGCACTTATATTTTCCCGCCGAAGCCTTCAATGCGCCTAATCACTAATATCTTCGAATATTGCTCAGCAAATGTACCGCAGTGGAACACAATCTCGATCTCCGGTTATCATATTCGTGAAGCCGGTTCAACTGCTGCCCAAGAAATTGCATTCACTATCGCTGACGGTATCGCTTACGTAGACGCTGCTATTAAAGCAGGTCTTAACGTTGATGATTTTGCCGGCCGTTTGTCGTTCTTCTGGAATGCTCATAACAATGTGCTTGAAGAAGTTGCCAAGTTCCGCGCATCGCGTCGTGTATGGGCTAAAGTTATGAAAGAACGTTTTGGCGCTCAGAAACCTAAGTCCTGGATGCTGCGTGTGCACACTCAAACTGCAGGCTCCATGCTTACAGCACAACAACCTGACAACAACATTGTCCGTGTTGCCCTACAAACTGCAGCAGCTGTAATGGGTGGTACTCAATCCCTTCATACTAACTCTAAGGACGAAGCACTTGCTCTGCCTACTGAAGATTCAGTTCGCATTGCGCTCCGTACTCAACAAATCGTTGCTTACGAAAGCGGTTTAGCAGATGTTGTCGATCCGCTTGGCGGCTCCTACTATGTAGAAGCTCTTACCAACCAAATTGAGCAAGAAGCTTGGGACTATATCACAAAGATTGATGAACTCGGTGGCGCTGTTGTGGCTATTGAAAAAGGCTATATTCAAAAAGAAATCCAAGACAGTGCTTACAAATGGCAAATGGAAGTTGAAAAAGGCGACCGCGTAATCGTTGGCGTTAACAAATTCCAAATCGAAGAAAAACCTATTGAAGGTCTACTCCGTGTTGACGCTTCAGTTGGCGAACTTCAAAAGAAAAAGCTGGCTGATCTCAGAGCAAGACGCGATGGTGCTGCTGTTACCAAAGCACTTGAAGCACTCAGAACAGCTTGCCAAGATGAAAATGTTAACCTTATGCCATTTATTCTTGATGCAGTTAAAACATATGCAACACTCGGCGAAATTTGTGGCGTAATGCGTGAAGTATTCGGCGAATACCAACCGCACGCAACATTATAAGGCGAGAGTAGGAGGGATAACGATGGAAAAAACTATTAGAGTATTAGTAGCAAAACCCGGTCTTGATGGTCATGATCGCGGCGCAAAAGTCGTAGCCCGCGCTCTTCGCGACGCTGGCTTCGAAGTAATATACACTGGTCTCCGTCAAACTCCGGAGCAAATTACCCAAGCTGCATTACAGGAAGACGTACAGGTAGTAGCACTTAGCCTTCTTTCCGGCGCTCACAACACACTCTTCCCGCGTGTGGTTGAGCTTCTGAAGCAAGAAGGTATGAATGACGTGCTGGTTATCGGCGGCGGTGTTATTCCTGATGCAGACATCCCTGGTCTTAAAGCTGCAGGGATTGCTGAAGTATTTACACCTGGAACTCCGACCAGCAATATCGTTGACTTCATAAATGCTAACGTTAAATAGTTAGCTGACTTAAGTTGTGGGAGCATGTTGCCCCTGCTATAGGGGCAGCATGCCACCATGTAGGTGGTGCTATTTAATGAATATTGTAGAGGATTTGCTGGCCGGTTCACGTTTGGCATTATCGAGGGCCATAACGGCTGTTGAAAATGAGTATGATAATGCGATAGAAATTATGCAAAAACTCTATACTCACACAGGCCGGGCCCATGTAATCGGTATAACTGGTCCTCCGGGAGCAGGGAAAAGCACACTCACCGACAAACTGGCCAAAGAATATCGGCGTCAGGGAAAAACGGTGGGTATTGTTGCGATTGACCCGACAAGTCCTTTTTCAGGCGGCGCCATCTTGGGTGACCGCATCAGAATGAACGATCTTACAATGGACGAAGGCGTTTTCATCCGAAGCATGGGTACGAGAGGTAGTCTTGGCGGTTTGTCGCGTAAGACTGCTGATGCAGTGAAAATATTAGATGCTTTTGGTAAAGACGTAATTTTTATTGAAACAGTTGGCGTAGGCCAGTCAGAGGTTGACATAGTTAAAGCGGCTGATACTACGTTAGTTGTTCTCGTGCCTGGCCTTGGTGACGATATACAGGCAATTAAGGCCGGTATCCTTGAAATTGGCGATATTTTCGGGATTAATAAAGCTGATCGCGAAGGTGTCGACCGTTTAAATATCGAACTTGAAATGATGCTTGATCTCAATCAGGATATGGTCGATTGGCGCCCGCCGATAAAGCGGACAGTTGCCAGCCGCAACGAGGGAATCGTTGAGCTGGTGGCAACCATTAATGACCATATAGCTCATCTCCATGAATCAGGCAAGCTAACCGTCCGACGCACTGAAAGAACGAAAAATGAGCTCTTGGCTATGCTAAATGAGCAACTTGGACGTTATGTGTTAAAGCATGTGCAGGCGTCTGGCGAGTTTGATCAAATGGTGACTGATATTGAGCAGCGTAAAAATGATCCGTATACCGCTGTCAGCGGCATCTTGTCGGCTGTTCTTCGCTAATAGCTGGTATATTGATCAATAAATATCCAAGTTCATAAGAAGGAGGTATTACCATGTTTAAAACTTTAAGACTAGACCATGTCGGTATTGCTGTAAAAGACTTAGAGCAAGCTAAAAAGTTTTATACAGAAGTTCTGGGCATGACTGCAATGGGTGAAGAAGTTGTTGAACAACAAAAAGTAAAAGTATGCTTCATTCCTTGCGGTGACAGCGAAGTTGAGCTTCTGGAATCGACTTCCCCCGACGGCCCTATCGCTAAATTCATTGAGAAAAATGGCGAAGGTATTCAGCACATAGCAATCAGAGTTGATGACATCAATGCAGCTTTGGCAGATCTCAAAGCTAAAGGTGTTCGTCTGATTGACCAAGAACCTCGCTACGGCGCTGGCGGCGCAAGTATTGCTTTTATTCATCCTAAAGCTACTGGTGGTATACTGCTTGAATTATCCGAGCGTAAATAAGGTATACTGTTGATGCTACCATAACTAAACAAGACCTTATGGGTGTATTTAGTGATTCCTTAGGAATCACTTTGGAGGTGTAAGATGGCTACTGTCCAAGAAAAAATTCAGGAACTCAGAGCAAAGCAGGAAAAGGTTAAGCTCGGTGGTGGCGCAAAACGTGTAGAAAAACAACATTCTCAAGGTAAACTTACTGCACGTGAACGGATTGAGAAGTTTTTTGACGCCGGTACTTTTGTCGAACTCGATCAATTCGTAAGTCATCGCTGTGTCAATTTCGGCATGAGCGAAAAAGAAATTCCTGCAGAAGGCGTTGTAACAGGTTACGGCCTGGTTAACGGACGTCTTGTGTATGCCTTTGCCCAAGACTTCACTGTTGAAGGTGGTTCACTGGGTGAAATGCATGCTGCTAAAATTTGCAAAGTGCTAGACCTTGCTGTAAAAATGGGTGTACCAGTTATCGGAATTAATGATTCCGGCGGAGCCCGTATTCAAGAAGCTGTTGATGCACTTGCAGGATATGGAAAGATTTTCCATAGAAACACTTTGGCTTCAGGCGTAATTCCGCAAATTTCAGTTATCATGGGTCCATGTGCTGGCGGCGCCGTGTATTCACCGGCTCTGACTGACTTCATCTACATGGTTAAAAACACCAGCCAAATGTTCATTACCGGTCCTGCTGTTATTAAATCGGTAACTGCCGAGGAAGTTACAGCCGAAGACCTGGGTGGCGCTATGACTCACAACAGTACTTCAGGTGTTGCTCACTTTGCCGCTGAAAATGATGAGGACTGCATTGAGCAAATCCGTTATCTGTTAGGTTTCTTGCCTGACAATAACTTAGATGAGGCTCCACAGGTAGAAACCGGTGACGATCCCAATCGTATGGATGATGGCTTAAATGCGCTGCTACCTGATAATCCTAATATGCCTTATGACATGTTTGATGTTATCAAATCTATTGTCGATAACGGCGAATACTATGAAGTACACAAGTACTATGCTCAAAATATCATTACTTGCTTTGCCCGCTTTGACGGTCGCACTGTAGGTATTATTGCTAACCAACCTTCAGTTATGGCTGGTTGCTTAGATATTAATGCATCGGACAAAGCTTCCCGCTTTATCCGTTTCTGTGACGCTTTCAATATTCCGCTGTTAAATCTTGTTGACGTACCTGGTTTCCTGCCAGGCGTTGATCAAGAGTACGGTGGTATTATCCGCCACGGCGCAAAGCTTCTGTATGCTTACTCGGAAGCAACAGTTCCCAAAATTACTGTAATTACTCGTAAAGCTTATGGCGGTTCATACCTTGCTATGTGTTCACAAGACTTAGGTGCTGACCAAGTTTTAGCTTGGCCGACTGCTGAGATTGCTGTAATGGGCCCAGCTGGTGCTGCTAATATCATTTTCCGTAAGGATCCTGATGTTAAAGAAAAAACCGCAAAATATACTGAGGAATTTGCCACTCCGTATAAAGCAGCAGAGCGCGGCTTCGTGGATATTGTAATCGAGCCGAAAGAAACCAGACCGCGCGTCATCACCGCCTTGAATATGCTGGCAAGCAAACGTGAAGCACGCCCTGCTAAAAAGCACGGCAATATCCCGCTATAAGGAAAGGTGAAGCAAATGAAAATCGATGCTAAGGGTGTTAAGCCGGAAATAGTAGCGGCAATCACTGCTGCTGTTTATGCGATGATGGGTACTCGCGGTCTTGCTTTGCGCATTAAACGTACTAGCAATGCTTGGGCGCAAACCGGTCGTCAAAAGAATATGAACTCCCATTAATGGTGTCCTGTATCTATTAATTACCTATTAGGCTTTAGGCCATAGGCCATTATAAACGAAAATGGAGGAAGAATAGAATGAAAAAATTTAATATTACTGTTAATGGTACTTCTTACCAAGTTGAAGTAGAGGAAGTTGCAGCTCAAGCTGCTGCTAAGCCTGCAGCAGCTCCTGCCGCTAAACCTGCAGCCGCTCCTGCTCCGGCAGCTGCTCCTGCTCCTGCTGCAGCCGCTCCTGCTCCTGCTGTTGTTGGCGCAGGCGATACTGCTGTTAAAGCTCCAATGCCTGGCAAAATCATCAGACTGGTTGCTGAAGCTGGCAAACAAGTTAAGAAAGGCGAAGTTCTTGTAATTCTTGAAGCTATGAAAATGCAAAACGAAATCACTGCTCCAGTTGCAGGAACTCTTAAGTCTATCAATGTTGCTGCAAATCAAGGCGTAAAACCTGGCGATATCTTAGCTGTTATCGGCTAATATCAAAAATTCGTGCGGTAAATCCGCACGAATTTTTTTTATTGGAACTTATAAGTATAAATTCTGGTGATATTAGCGTAAGCGGCAGCTAGTGCTTGCGATAAAACTCGGCGGAAACTGGGTTTTCTAAATATATACTGGTTTATTAATGGTTAATATTGGCTTTTTAGCCAATTAATAATTATAATAATAGAGTAATATATTAGTAGGTTATGATCTAACCTTAAATAGGAGGGTGGGGACAGGTTATGAGTGAGAATGCCTGGCTTGCTATAACGATTTTTATAATTGTTTATAGCATTATTGTGTCAGAAAAAATTCACCGCACCAAAATCGCCTTGATTGGGGCAATTTTGGTTATCTTAGCGGCTATTATGCCTCAAAGTGAAGCGATTGCTAAAATTGACTTCAATACCTTAGGATTACTTATAGGTATGATGATTATTGTGGCGATTGCAATGCGGACAGGTATGTTTCAATATGCTGCCGTAAAACTGGCTAAACAGGCTAAAGGTAAACCAGTGCGGATAATGACGGCATTTTTTATTTTTACGGCAATAACATCGGCGCTTTTAGATAACGTTACTACAGTTCTGCTTGTTACTCCGATTATTTTTTCGGTTACAAGTGTGCTCAATATTAATCCAATCCCCTTTATAGTTTCAGAAATATTTGCGTCCAATATCGGTGGTACGGCTACTTTGATAGGCGACCCACCTAATATTATGATTGGCGGTGCTACTGGACTCGGCTTTAACGATTTCTTATTTAATCTTGCTCCAGCTGTTATAGTAATCGCCATAATAACAAATTGGTTATTTATTATGCTTTACCGTAAAAAACTTGTTGTTTCGGACGATGCTGAAGCACGAATAATGGGACTTGATGAACATTCATATCTGACTGACAAAAAACTTCTTGTTAAGGTTTTGGCAGTGCTGTGCTTTACTATTGCCGGTTTTGCCCTGCACCAAATGCTTCATTTAGATTCAGCGACAGTGGCAATGGCCGGCGCTGCTGTTCTGCTGCTTATATCCGGGTTAGAGCCTGATGAGATATTCAAAGAAGTAGAATGGAATACTATCTTCTTCTTTATTGGTTTGTTCATAATTGTTGGCGGACTTGAGGCGACTGGCGTAATTTACAGGATAGCAGAATGGAGTTTAAGTGTTACCAATTCCGATTGGGCAATGATGCATATTCTAATTCTGTGGCTATCAGCTATTGCGTCGGCGTTCATCGACAATATCCCCTTTGTTGCAACAATGATTCCGCTAATAAAGTCGATGGCAAAAATAAGCGGTGTGGATGTAACAACCTTATGGTGGGCTTTGTCGTTAGGCGCTTGCTTAGGCGGCAACGGTACAATTATCGGTGCTTCGGCAAACGTTGTTGTTTCCAGTATTGCAGCTTCGCGTGGCTATGTTTTAACTTTCATAGACTTTATGAAAATTGCATTTCCATTAATGATTGTTTCCATTATAATTGCGCATATCTATATATATTTAAGGTTTCTTATGTAGCATATAAAATAACGATGAATTTTCCAAGGACTTCCTTTTTTAGGGGCAGTCCTTTTTTCGTTTCAGACCTATTTACACTACAGCAGGATTGGGGTACAATAAGCTAGATTAGACAACTCTGTTTTTCTATGAATTTAAGTTATTTCTTTTGATCAGTTACATGTTTCATACTTTACTAGCATTGTTGCGGGGGAGGTCTTACCTTGAGAGGCAGTAAAAGTGCAAGTTATGGTATTTTAGCGCTGTTTATGATTACCGGCGCGGTATTGGGAGGCATATTAGGCGAGATTATTGCAACATCCTCTATGCTGTCAGGGGTAGCCCCTTATTTTGTAAAAACTTTTCCGATTTTTGATTTGCCCCCTGTAACGATAAATTTATATGTGATAAAATTGGCCATAGGGTTCGCACTTTATCCTAATTTAATTAGCATTTTGGGAATGATAATAGCGATAATTCTCTATCGTCGGTTTTAAACATTGTGCAGTTAGGTTAAGGAGGTGGGCTTATGGCGATTATTTTGGCCTCGGCCTCGCCGCGTCGCCGCGAGTTATTAGCTCAAATCGGCTGCGAATTTAAAGTTGTTACAAGTGATATTATAGAGGATAATGAGCAGAATATTGATCCCAACCAGCTCGCGATGGCTCATGCTGCAGCCAAAGCTAAGGCTGTTGCTGTGTTAGTTAACCGTGATGATGTTGTAATTGGCGCTGATACCATAGTTGTACTAGACGGTAAAGTGTATGGTAAGCCAGTGGACGTCGATGATGCCAAGAGAATGCTTCTTAGCCTTAGCGGGCGTGAGCATCAGGTAATCACCGGCCTCGCCGTAGCACATCGGGGCTTACTATTTACAGATTGTGCAGTTACGATAGTAAAAATGGCAAATTTAACGGCCGAGGATATTGATAACTATGTTGCCAGCGGTGAGCCGATGGATAAGGCCGGAGCTTATGCGATTCAGGGAAAAGGTGCTGTTTTTATTGATGGTATCGAAGGTTGTTATTCTAATGTAGTTGGATTACCGCTAAGAAGGCTTGCTAAAATCTTGGCGAAGGTTGGCGTGAGTGTGTCATGAATTTGGACAAGCTTACCATCAAAGAATTGCCGGAAGATGAACGTCCGCGTGAGAGACTACTGGTTAAAGGACCTCAAGCATTAAGCAATGCTGAGCTTATTGCAATATTGCTCCGAACTGGAACTAAGCGTGACTCGGCAGTCAGCGTTGCCCAAAAGCTATTGAAAAAATATGAGGAAGCGGGGATTGCTGTTTTATCGGGATTGACACCTCAGGAGTTAACCCTGGAAGATGGTATCGGTCCTGCAAAAGCAGTTACTATTGCGGCGGCTGTCGAACTGGGCAAGAGGATTAACAACTTGGCAGCTGCTGAACGACCTGTCATAAGATCACCGCAGGACGCTGCTTATTTAATGATGCCGCGACTTAGATTCGAGACTAAAGAACTGTTTATTGCCATACTATTATCAACAAAAAATCATGTCTTGGCTACGCCAATTATTTCAACTGGAATACTTAATGCTTCAATTGTGCATCCGCGCGAATTATTTCGCCAGGCAATAAATTTTTCAGCTGCGGCTGTAATCCTGGTTCATAATCATCCCAGCGGCGACCCAAGCCCTAGCAAAGAGGATATCGACTTGACCAACCAAATGATTGCAGCTGGGAAACTGTTGGGTATTAACGTTTTAGACCATGTAATTATTGGTGATAAGAGGTATGTAAGCCTAAAGGAAAAGGGAATAATATAATTGAGTTTTATTGCTAAATGCAAACAAGGGTTATGCTTGTTTATTGAATGAAAGGGGTCATTTGGAATGTTGAAGATATTCGATTCATTTTCCCGTGATATGGGTATAGACCTTGGCACTGCCAACACTTTGGTTCATGTTAAGGGAAAGGGTATAGTACTAAAGGAGCCTTCAGTTGTTGCTATTCAGCGCGACACTGGCGAAGTATTGGCCGTTGGCGAAGAAGCTAAACAAATGATTGGCCGCACGCCAGGTAATATAGTTGCAATCAGACCACTCAAAGATGGTGTAATTGCTGATTTTGATATTACCCAAGCAATGCTTAAATATTTCATTCGCCGCTCAATTGATAGTAAATCATTTATAAGACCGCGTGTTGTTGTCGGCGTGCCTTCAGGTGTTACTGAGGTTGAAAAAAGAGCAGTAATTGATGCGACAATTCAGGCCGGTGCCAGAGAAGCGTATTTAATTGAAGAGCCAATGGCAGCAGCAATAGGCGCAGGACTACCTGTTCATGAGCCAACTGGCAATATGGTAGTTGATATTGGCGGCGGTACAACTGAGGTTGCCGTAATTTCTTTAGGCGGAATTGTAACCAGCCGATCTATTCGCATCGGCGGTGATGAAATGGACGAGGCCATTGTGCAGTATATAAAGCGAACCTATAATTTGATGATTGGTGAACGGACTGCGGAAGAGGTCAAAGTAACAATCGGCGCAGCCATTATGCCTGATATTGATGAATCTATGGAAATTAGGGGACGTGATTTAGTAACCGGTTTACCTAAAACATTGACAATTAAAGCACGTGAAGTTCAGCAGGCGCTCAGCGAGCCTGTTTTTGGGATAATTGAGGCTGTGAAAGTAACGCTTGAAAAGACCCCGCCTGAACTTGCTGCAGATGTCATGGACCGTGGCATTGTAATGACAGGTGGCGGCTGTTTACTTCGTAGTATGGACATACTTTTGAGCAAAGAAACAGGCATGCCGGTTCACATAGCAGAAGATGCGCTTGACTGCGTCGGCATGGGAACAGGAATGGCTTTAGAAAGCATCGACGTATTAAAACGGGTGCTAATGTCACCGAAAAAACTTGGATAGAGAGAGGAGCCAGTCAGGTGCGATTTTTTAACAAAAAGGCGGTCATCTTGTTGGTGGCTGTAATAACCGTCTTTTTGCTGGCAGGATCTTCGGAGCGTGACAAGAATAAGTTCCCTTTCCTGGAAAGAGTTATTACTAGTGGACTGGCCCCTATTGAGTCCGCTGTCTCCAAGTTGGGTTTTAGTTTCCGGCAGGTCGGATCTTCCGCTGGGCAGTTGATAACTGTTTATAGAGATAATCAAGCTCTTAAGGCGGAGAACGAGCAATTACGGCAAAGTAACTTTAATGTTACTGAAATTATGGCAGAAAATGCACGACTGCGGGCCATGCTTGATTATAAAACCAAGGCTCCGCAGTTTGATTTTGTAACGGCTAAGGTAATTGCTCGTGATCCGGGAACATGGACCAGTACCATAGTAATAAATAAAGGGACTGCCGATGGTATTGCCAAAGATATGGCGGTAGTTACGCCCCAAGGACTTGTTGGTGATGTTATAAGTGTCTTTAATAATACGGCAAAAGTTCAGCTTATCTTGGACCAACGCAGTGCTGTCGGGACGCTAGTCCAGCGCCCTGAATCCCGTGTTGCCGGGATTGTTGAGGGGAACGCTGCTAATCCTTTGGCACCCCGTATGGTTAATATTGCCCGGGACGCTGATATTATTAAAGGTGATCAAATCATAACCTCCGGATTCGGCGGTATTTATCCTAAAGGGTTGCAGGTGGGTCAAGTGACTGATGTGGTAAACGAAGAAGGCGGATTATTAAAATATGCTGTTTTGAAGCCATCTGTAGATTTTGATAAGCTAGAGGAGGTTTTGGTTATTGTGGGCTCACGTGAACCGGTTGCGAGGATGCCGGTTGTGCCGCAAAAACCGTCTAATACGCAAGCCTTTTCGGCGGCGCCGCAAGGAGCAGGACGATGAAGGTGTTTTTTTGGACTCTAGTAATTGTTATGATGTTGGTTATTCAGTCAACAATAGTGCCGCTGTTAGCCATACAGGGGATCACCCCGGATCTACTGCTTATTGTAGTAGTTTCGGCAAGTTTATTATTTGGCAAGGATCATGGTGTAGGTACAGGTTTTTTTTCCGGCCTGCTCCAGGATTTGGCGTCCGGAAATATATTTGGCGTAAATACCCTTTCTAAACTATCAACTGGGTACTTATTTGGTATGGCTGAGCGTCAGGTATTTAAAGAGCATATCCTCCTCCCTATTCTGGCTGTAGCGGTTGCAACTTTGTTCAGCGGCCTTATTGCGCTTTTAATGATGCTTATTCTTGGTTATAAAATTCAATTATTCGCTGCACTTATAAATAGAGTGCTGCCGGCTGTTCTATATAATATGGTTTTCTCCATCCCTATTCATAAAGGAATTTATAGCTTGAGTAAGAAGTTTAACAAGGCATAGCTATCGGCAACTGGTCGAAGGAGGTTGTTTTGTGCTAGTCAGGCGTTCGAGTAATAGATTGGATATTTTAGCACTGATTGTAGTGCTTGTCGTTGCGCTGCTTATTGGACGCTTAGCCTATCTGCAGGTAGCGCAAGGAGCCTATTACGGAAAGTTGGCTGATGGCAACCGTATCCGATTAATTCCTATTATGGCACCTCGAGGCATATTTTATGACCGGAATGGGGTTTTGATGGTTTCAAACCGACCGGGTTTTTCAGTGTCGCTGTTACCTATTTCAGGTCCGGTTGAGGATAAGGTTATTGTCCAACTGGCAGACATTTTAGAAATTAGCCCAGACGATATAAAATCTAAATTAGCGCAAAATAATGGCTCGTTTGAGCCGATTCGTATCAAAAGTGATATTGGTCCGGAAGTTGTAACGAAGATTGAAGAACGGCGCAGTCAATTGCCCGGAGTGGTTATTGAGATTCAGCCTATTCGTAATTGTGTTAATAATGAGCTTGCTGCCCACGTGTTTGGTTATGTTAGTGAAATTAACGATGCTGAACTAGAAAAGCTCAGGCCGCAAGGTTATAAAATTGCCGATATCATTGGTAAGTTTGGTTTAGAAAAGGTTTATGATAAGGATATCCGAGGCATCGACGGCGGTGGGCAGGTTGAAGTTGATGTTACCGGTCGTCCGATTCAGGTTTTAGGAAAGAAAGAGCCGATTCCAGGCAATAACTTGGTGCTGACAATTGACTATCGTATCCAAAAGGCTGCGGAGAAGGCTATTGATGAACAGCTAAAATATTTACAAACGGAAACTGAGTTTATAAATGCCAAAGCGGCTGCAGCTGTTGCAATAAATCCGAAGACAGGCGAAGTTTTGGCAATGGTTAGCAGACCGGCCTTTAATCCTAATCTATTTGCCCAAGGAATCTCAGTTAAAGACTGGAATGCTATTAATAATAACCCTCATCATCCAATGGACAATAAGGTTATTTCCGGGGAATACCCACCGGGTTCGACTTTTAAAATTGTTACCGGTGTAGCCGCGCTTGAACTAGGTAAAGTAACACCCGAAGAAAAGATTCTCGATACAGGCCGGCATTGGCTTATTCCCAAAGGAAACGCCATGGGTGAGGCATTAGGTTGGATTAATTTTAAAGAGGCTTTGTCCAAGTCTGACAATGTTTACTTTTATGAAATGGGTAACCGGCTTGGTATCGATAATTTAGAAAAGTTTGCCCGGGCATTCGGTCTTGGTAAGCCGACGGGTATTAACTTGCCTGGTGAAACAGGCGGATTGGTAGCTAACCGGCGTTATAAAGAAAAAGTATACGAGGAAGAATGGTATTTATCAGAAACGTTTGACGCCGCGATTGGCCAAGGTTTTCAATTGACGTCACCGCTGCAAGTGGCGTCGATTATGTGTCAGATCGCTAATGGCGGGCACCAGTATCGACCTTTCCTTGTAAGCAAGATTACTAAACCAAATGGTGAAGTTTTAAAGAGCTTTGAGCCCGAAGAAGTTGGAAAAATAAATATATCAGATACAACGTTAAGTCTGATTCGCGAATCTCTCCGGCAGGTAGCGCAGGAGGGAGGGACAGCTGGTCAGATATTTAATGATTTTCCAATTGACATTGCCGGCAAGACAGGAACAGCCGAAAACTCGCATGGCAGCGATCATGGTTGGTTTGTCGCGTATGGACCATTTGACGATCCAAGAATTGTTGTCGCTGTAATTGTTGAGCAAGGTGGTTTTGGCTCATCTTCCGCTGTTCCTATTGCTAAAAAAATTCTTGAGGCTGCTTTTAATATTAACCAACCAATCGGTAATGCACCAAAAATATATAAGCCTAATACAGCAATTTGATAATAACGGGACATTTTAAAGTCTCGTTTTTCTTTTTGATATAGCAGGGCTAAGCCAAGATCCTTGTCTAGGCCTTTGGTACTGTTATGAAATTGCTGGCTTTATATAGAAGGAATTATGGCAGAAAAAGCGAATTTTAGTATCATATAGCAATGCATGGTAAAATATGGGAGAATGATATGCGCAGTAACGTAGTTTTTAAAGGAAGTAAAAATGGATTACAACTTATAATTGATGATAGCGCTGATTTTGAGTCTGTAATAGAGCAATTGAGGTTAAAACTTGAATCGGCAAGTGCTTTTTTTGCGAGCGGAAATGCTCTTGTTCACGTACCCGCCGCTAAGCATAGGCTGACATCAGAGCAGCAAAAAGAGCTAATAACGCTATTTAATAATTACGGACTGACTTGGCAGGAAGATATAGACAATGCATCGCCGGCAGTGGATTCTAGCCCAGAAAATCAAGCGGAAGAGGCTGAGGCAGACCAGACATTGATTTTCAATAGAACCGTTCGCAATGGTCAGGAAGTGGTCCACCGCGGTACGGTTATTGTTATGGGCGATGTTAATCCGGGCGCAAAGGTTATTGCCGGCGGCGATATTATTATCCACGGGACTTGCCGCGGAATTGCTCACGCCGGTGCCTTAGGGAATATAAGTGCAACAATAACAGCGGACAGGCTTATCGCTTCGCAAATCAGAATTGCTCATCTTATTTCCAGAGCACCTGACAATCTCGATATTCCTGAGTGTATTGAAACAGCCCGGATTAAAGACGGTGTTGTAATAATTGAGCCAGCTCAATAGGAGGGTTAAATAAGATATGGGTGAGGTAATTGTAGTTACATCGGGTAAAGGCGGGGTCGGCAAAACGACAACTACTGCTAATATCGGAACCGGTTTTGCTTTGCAAGGGAAAAAAGTAGTATTAGTAGATGCTGATATCGGACTAAGAAATCTTGATGTTGTTATGGGGCTTGAAAACCGTATTGTGTATGATCTTATTGATGTAACCGAAGGTAATTGCCGGTTAAAGCAGGCTCTTATTCGGGACAAGCGCTATGCAACGCTATATCTTCTGCCGGCGGCTCAGACACGGGATAAAAATGCCGTTAGTCCTGATCAAATGAAAGAGCTTTGTGAAGACCTGTCTAAAGATTTTGATTATGTAATTATTGACTGCCCCGCCGGAATTGAGCAAGGTTTTAAGAATGCTATTGCTGGTGCTGATCGGGCAATTGTCGTTACAACTCCAGAAGTGTCTGCTGTAAGGGATGCTGATAGGATAATCGGGCTACTTGAGTCGGAGGGCAAGCATAACCCTAAGTTGATTGTAAATAGGATACGCCCTAAGATGGTAAAAAAGGGCGATATGATGGATATTGATGATATTATTGAAATTTTGGCTGTTGATTTGCTGGGGATTATCCCAGAGGATGAATATATAGTTATTTCGACTAACCGTGGTGAACCTGCTGTGGTCAACCCGGTGTCGACTGCAAGTTCCGCCTATAAGAATATAGTAAGGCGGCTGACCGGAGAAAATGTACCGCTTATGACGCTTGAAACCAATGATGGCTTTTTCGACAAGCTGAAAAAGATTTTTGGGTTATAGAGAGGAGGAATGTTGATGTTTGAGCTTATTCAAAAGTTATTCGGCAGGGAATCGTCAAGCTCAAAGGACATCGCCAAAGAACGGCTGCGTTTGGTGCTTGTGCATGATCGTGTTAATGTGTCGCCGCAGTTTATGGAAGGTTTAAAGGATGATATGATTAAGGTAATATCCAACTACATGGATATAAATGAGAAGGATATGGAAGTTAACCTTACAAATACAAAAACGTCCGTTGCGTTAGTTGCTAATATTCCTGTAAATCGCATGAAACGCGGTGTTTATATTCAAGAATAATTTTACAAGTTTTCAGACACAGAATTTTTTTCTGTGTCTTTTTTTACAATGGAGTAAATTGTATAATGCCCCTAGTACTGGACGCAATACGGAAATACTATTATAATTAATAAATGTAATTTAAGGCTGAATTTTATGGAAGGTAAGTGTAAAGATGCTCAACCAGCGGTTATTGCGAAATTTGGATTTCATCACTATTATCGTCACGTGTATGCTAATAGCTGTTAGTTTAATAATAATCGGCAGTGCCACCCACATTAATAACCCCAGTGAAGATCGTTATTGGTATGTGCAGCGCCAAGGACTTTTTGCGCTAATCAGTTTTATCATAATTTTTATCATGCTACATTTTGATTACAAATCGTTAGGCCGATATGCTAATGCTTTATATGTCATTAATCTCATCATGCTGTTAGCCGTTATGTTTATCGGACAATCGGCATTAGGCGCACAGCGTTGGATTCAAATCGGTCCGATTAGTCTGCAGCCGTCCGAGTTTTCTAAAATAATTATGATTATTTCGATCGCTAAAATGCTTGATAAACAGACTGGCAAGTTAAATACTATAAAAGATGTCATTCCTATATTTATTTATGTCGGGATACCCTTTCTGCTTGTTTTGAAGCAGCCTGATCTGGGCACAGCGTTGGTGTTTATGGCAATTTTGTTCGGGATGGTTTTTGTGGCAGGAATAAACACAAGGGTATTAATGAGCATACTTGGTGCCGGAATTGCCTTAATGCCAATCTTCTGGCATTTTCTCAAGGACTATCAAAAAAAACGTCTGACAGTTTTTCTTGATCCCAACATCGATCCGTTAGGTTCCGGATACCACATAATTCAATCGAAAATTGCCATAGGCTCAGGGATGATATTTGGCAAAGGTTTATTCAGCGGTACGCAGAGCCAACTTAATTTCTTGCCTGAGAATCACACAGACTTTATTTTCGCTGTTATTGGCGAAGAATTAGGATTTATCGGCGCGGCGTTTGTGCTTCTACTGTACCTGATTCTCTTATATCGTGGTGTAAAGATAGCGGGGGCGGCCCGCGATAATTTCGGCACGCTGCTCGCAACAGGTATTACCTCGATGCTGACTTTCCACGTACTGGTAAACGTAGGCATGAATGCCGGAATTATGCCTGTTACTGGGATTCCATTACCATTTATGAGTTATGGCGTAAGTTCGCTTACTACTAATCTAATCTGTATCGGAATCTTGCTTAATATTTACATGCGACGACAGAAAATAATGTTTTAACGGCTAGCACGGAGACTTGGTTTAGGCCAAGTCTTTTCTAATTGTCTTGTTATCCTGGTTATAAAATCGGCCTGCTGTCATATACATTGCTATAGGGAGCTGTACTATGCGGGGTGATGATAGTGGCAAAATTGTGGAATAGGTGGCGTAATCGCAGTGACAGCCGAGATAGCTGGGCCTACCATGATGAAGGTCCGGACTTAGGCTGGTTGAAACGTACCTTAGCAGCGATTGTTATTTTCTTATTGGTTTACGGCGCTCATATATCCGGGACCGCTGTTGGGACAATTGTGGATTCCGGCGTACATTACGCATTAAATACTGAGACCGACTGGAGCTATCTTGCCGACAAAGTAAGTAAATATGTACCGCCAGATCTGGATTTAGCCATGTTTAAAAAAGTACAAACAACGGTTTCAAAGCCTGCTGACCCGCTTATGTATATGACAAGGCCTGTTGACGGCAAAATAGCGGCGGATTTTGGGTGGCAGACACATCCTATTCTAAAACAGGAGATGATGCACGAAGGCGTTGATTTTGAGGCTCCTATTGGTACAAATGTCCAGGCCAGTGCTCCGGGTAAAGTTGTCGCCATAACTGACAGCGCAAAACATGGCAAAGTAGTCATCGTCGAGCATAGTCAGGAAGTTTCCACAGTTTACGGGCATTTAGGCGAAGTGTTAGTTAAGGAAGGTGAAGCAGTAAGTCAGGGCCAGGTAATTGCTAAGGTTGGTAAATCAGGAATGACTAAAGTACCGCTGCTGTATTTTGAGGTTCGTGAAAACGGTAAACCAGTTGATCCTGCAACAAGGCTTAAAGGTGACCTTCCAAGCGGGGAGAGGAAGTGATAGGTTGCGGGCAGGGAAAATTGGCGGTATTCAAATAGTTCTTAATAACTGGTTCTTAGTATTAATTGGTTTATTTGCATTTTCCGGCCTGGCAGCAAAGGCTTTAGCGGTATTCGGTGCGGTTTTGCTGCACGAGTTTGCGCACGCGCTGGCAGCG
Organism: Veillonellaceae bacterium; assembly: GCA_012523975.1. Classification (NCBI taxonomy): domain Bacteria; kingdom Bacillati; phylum Bacillota; class Negativicutes; order Veillonellales; family Veillonellaceae; species Veillonellaceae bacterium. Next base: position 122,179 of record JAAYSF010000071.1, on the reverse strand, counting down.
TTGGCTCTAGGATTTAAAGTGCGCGAAATTGAGCTCTTGCCGTTTGGTGGGGTTGCGCGCATAGATCGTTTGGGGGAGGCCGGTTCATCGCGGGAAATGCTTATAGCAGCCGCCGGGCCAATAATAAGTTTGGTCTTGGCGGCTTTTATGTATATTGGAATCGAGATGCTGCCAGCTTGGTCTGCTGAGTTCAGCTTTTTTTATCAGGTGAATTTAATGCTGGCGGCTTTTAACTTAATTCCGGGCTTACCTCTGGACGGCGGCCGGATTTTACGTGCTTGGTTGGCACAGTATCGTGATTATGGCCGCGCAACACTCATCGCGGCATCAATTAGTAAAATAACGGCATTTTTATTGTCAGGTGCATTTGTTTATGATTACTTGCAGTCCGGAACTATAAATCTGACTTTTCTTGTTGCCGCGGTATTTTTATACGTATCGGCCAAGACTGAACTCCAAGTAGCGGGATTTAGGCAGATGAGAGTACTTTCCCAAAAGAAAGCTGAGCTTACAACTAAAGGAGTTATGCCGGCAAAACACTACACTACCCTGGAAGCAGCGCAGGCTCGCGATATTATCAATTTATTCGGGCCAGACTATTATCATATAGTACTGATTGTGGATAAAAATTTCCGCTTATGCGGTACATTAACTGAGACCGAGGTGTGGGAGGGCTTGCCATATCATGGACTTTATGCTAAAATTGGCGAGTTTCTTTGATTTGCAGGAGTATTTTTTTATAACGTAGAACCTAAGGTAGGGTATACTGACTATTTTTTGGATGACAATGGGAACAATATGTACATACATTCTCAGCAATAGATGGAGGTAAAGATGGTTGTTTTAGATAATGGTGTTTTGAGCCGCGTATTGAAACCGGCGCGTTACACAGGCAATGAGGTTAATAGTATAAAGAAAGACCATGCTCTGGTCGATGTTACTGTAGCACTGGCGTTGCCAGATGTTTATGAAGTTGGAATGTCTAATCTCGGTTTGAAAATTTTGTACCAAATATTGAATAACCGGACTGATACAGCGGCGGAACGGGTGTATGCCCCATGGGTAGATATGGAAGCCGAAATGCGGGCCGGAAAAATTCCTTTATTCAGCTTAGAGAGTTTTAAGCCAATTAGCGAGTTTGACATCTTTGGGTTCTCACTGCAGTATGAGATGATTTACACTAATGTTCTTAATATGCTTGACCTAGCTGGTATACCGCTGCTGGCGGCAGAGCGTACAGACGAATGCCCGCTTGTCATAGCAGGCGGACCATCGGTTTTCAATCCGGAACCGGTTGCTGATTTCTTTGATTTGTTTGTTATCGGCGAAGGTGAAGAGGTAATTGAGGAGGTTGTTGAAGCCTGCGGTAAATGGAAAAAAGCCGGCAAACCTGGCGGTCGAGCCGCCTTACTAAAAGAAATGGCTAAAATCAGCGGGATTTATGTTCCAAGCCTATATGATGTAGCTTATAACGATGACGGGACAATTGCTAGGGTAACGCCTAACTGTGCCGAGGTTCGCCCGACTGTAACCAAAAGGGTGGTAAAGGATCTCAATGAGGTAGAATTTGTAACCAAGCCGGTTGTGCCATTTCTTGACATTGTTCATGACCGTATTATGCTTGAACTATTTCGCGGTTGTACGCGCGGCTGCCGGTTCTGTCAGGCCGGGGTAATTTATCGGCCTGTACGGGAAAGACGGCCGGAAAAGTTGGTTGAATTGGCTCAGCAGCTTATTGATAATACCGGTTATAATGAAATTTCATTGACTTCGCTGAGTTCTGCCGATTATTCGCACTTACATGAAATCGTTAGAGCACTTTTGGCGAGATTCAAGGGCCAAGGGGTTAGTGTTTCGCTGCCTTCGCTGCGAATTGACAGTTTTTCTGTAGAATTGGCGCATGAAGTACAAAAAGTGAGAAAAAGCGGTCTAACATTTGCGCCGGAGGCGGGCACCCAGCGTATGCGTGATGTCATTAATAAAGGCGTAACTGAAGAAGATTTGGAAATGGCAGTAAGCGCTGCCTTTAAGGCTGGATGGTCAACAGTTAAGCTCTATTTTATGATTGGACTACCTACTGAGACGGATGAAGACGTTGAGGGAATTGCTAAGCTTGCTCATCGTGTTCTCGATATTTATAAAGAGGTTAAAGGCCGCCGCGGCGCCAAGGTGACGGTCAGTGTATCTTCGTTTGTGCCTAAGGCTCATACCTCATTCCAATGGTTTGGACAAAGCTCCATAGCTGAGATTGAGCGTAAACAAAGACTTTTAAAAGAAAAATTGCGTGATAGGAGCATATCGTTCAACTATCATGATTCCAGAACAAGTTTATTGGAAGGTGTATTCTCGCGCGGCGACCGTCGTTTGTCCAAAGTGCTGATCAAGGCCTGGCAGAACGGTGCAAAGTTTGACGGTTGGTCTGAACATTTTAAGTTTGATGTCTGGATGGAGGCCTTCAAGGCAGTTGGATTAGATCCGGCGTTTTATGCTAACAGAGAAAGACATCAAAACGAGCATATGCCCTGGGAACATATTTCCTGCGGTGTGGATAAAAAGTTTTTGATCCGTGAATATCAAAATGCGGTATCTGAAGCCTATACCATTGATTGCCGTCGTGATGCCTGCAGTGCCTGCGGTGTTTGTCCGGGACTCGGAGTAGAGGTTCTCGATTGGGGGAATGAAACGAATGGCTAAATTACGGATGGAAATTACTAAGGGCAATGAAATACGGTTTATAGCCCATCTCGATTATGCCAGGGCAATTGAACGTGCTGTTCGGCGGGCAAATTTGCCGGCAGCCTATTCCGAAGGTTTTAACCCGCATATGAAAATCGCCTTTGCCTCGGCGCTGGGTGTAGGGGTAGCGAGTGATGCTGAATATGTAGATATCGAGCTTAAACGGGAAGTAGCGGTAAATGATGTTATAAGCCAACTCGGCGCTAAACTGCCGCCGGGTGTCCATTTGAAACGAGCCAAATATATTCCCGCCACAAGCCCAGCCTTGATGGCAAGTGTTAATTTAGCTAAATATAGTGTAATTGCCTCAATTTCGTCCAAAGCCGACAAAGCGGCAATTGATGCCAGTCTGAGTAATTTTAATAATGCTCAGGAGGTGCACTTTACCCGCCAATCACCGAAAGGCAAACGCGAGATTAGTGTTAAAGAGTTTGTTAAGCGAGTAGAAGCGAGCGTAGAAGAGAATAAGCTTATAATAAATTTTGCTTGTATCATTACGCCAAAAGGAACAATTAAGCCCAGTGAAGTTATTGAAACCTTAGCAGTGTCGTTTGGACTGCCGATTGAAAAAGACAGCATTTCAATTAACCGACTGGGACTGTATATTATTGACAAAGGCATACAGTTGTCGCCGCTTGACCTTTGATAATAAAAGGGGGCGGCATTGGCAAGGGGGATTACGATGGCCAAGAAAATAATTGTCAACGTTATGCCGGAGGAAACTCGGATGGCGCTTCTCGAAGACAGCGAGCTTTCGGAAGTGGCTATAGAACGAACAGATAATGCGCATATTGTTGGAAATATTTATAAAGGGAAAATAAAAAATATTCTACCGGGTATGCAGGCAGCATTTATAGATATCGGCTGTGATAAAAATGCCTTTTTATACACCGGTGATATCTCGCCTCAGACTATGAGCGGAAGCGGAAACCTTACTGTTGGACAAGACATAATTGTTCAAATTGTAAAGGAGCCTATTGGCACCAAAGGGCCGAGAGCAACAACCAATATTACTGTGCCTGGGCGCTATATAGTCCTCATGCCGACAGTGGATTATATCGGCATTTCCCGCCGCATTGACCAAGACAGCGAACGGGAAAGGTTAAAGACATTGGCTGGTAAAATAAAAGCAGAGGGTACAGGGCTTATAATTCGAACAGTAGCCCAAAGCAAAGATGAGGCTGATTTAAAAAAGGATGCCGACTATCTCTATAATCTATGGCACTCTCTGGCAGCCAGAGCTAAACGGGCGCATGCTCCGGCGTTATTGTATCGCGACGTCGATATGGTTATTCGTGTCGTTAGGGATCATTTAACCGCAGATGTTGATCAACTTATTCTTGATAACCGTGAAGCATATGGCCGGGTTTGTGATTTGTTAAAAGCAATTTCGCCGGAATTAGTGACTAAGGCAGTTTTATATGAGGGAAGAGAAGACGTTTTTGATCACTTTGGTATTGAAAAGGAACTTGAAAAGCTAGGTCAACGGTGTGTGTGGCTCAAATGTGGCGGATATATAATAATTGATCGGACTGAAGCGTTGACAGTTATTGATGTTAATACCGGCAAGTACGTAGGGGACAGCAGTCTTGAAGATACCGTATTTCGCACTAACCTTGAGGCGGCAGCTGAAATTGCTCGGCAGCTCAGGTTAAGAGATATCGGCGGTATAATCATAATTGATTTTATTGATATGGATACTGATGAACATAAACAAGCCGTGCTTGAAACGCTTACAGGACATTTAAAGAAAGACCGGACAAAGACAAATGTCATTGGGCTTACAGGGCTGGGTCTTGTTGAAATGACTCGTAAAAAGTCGCGTCAGAACATTGAAAGTATATTATATACCGCTTGTCCTTGCTGCGAAGGGCGAGGGAGGGTTCATTCCCCGGAAACTGTTAGTATAAATATCAGGCGGCGCCTTCGCAAGCTTAGCTCACAAGCAAGCTGGCAGGGCGATGCCATTGTTCAGGTTCATCCGACGGTTGCAGCAATCCTTAATCGGGGAGACGAGGTTGCTTCATTGCAGAAGGAGCTTGGGCGAAGCATAATGATCGAATCCGTATCGTCGATGCATCCTGAGGTTTTTACGATTCTGCATCATAAGCAATAAGCGTTTGACAAAGATTATCCGGTATGTTAACATTCTATATTGTAGGCGTTTGTGCTTACGTTCCCGAACCGCACGGAGAGGTTGTATAAAGCGCCTTTCGGCGCACCGTATTCGGCGAGTCTAATCGAAAGGGAGGTGTAACAATGTACGCAATTATCGAAACAGGCGGAAAGCAATATCGTGTCAGCGAAGGCGATGTACTTACTATCGAAAAGCTTGATACTAACGAAGGCGAAACAGTTGAGTTTGACCGCGTGTTAACTGTTGTAAAAGACAGCGAATTGATTCTTGGCAAACCGGTAATAGCTGACGCGAAAGTGACAGCAAAAGTTCTGGAGCATGGCAAAGGTAAGAAGATTTTGGTATTCAAATATAAGGCAAAATCCAACTACCGTAGACGCCAAGGCCATCGCCAACCGTTTACCAAAGTTGTTATTGAGAAAATCGAGGCTTAATGATCACGATAGATATTTTTCGTAATCAGGCCCAAGCTATTGTTGGCTTTAGTGTAAAAGGACATGCCGATACAGCGCCGCATGGTCAGGATATTGTCTGTGCTGCAGTATCAGCCTTAACCCAAACGTCAATACTAGGGCTTGAGCGATATTTAGGACGCGAAATTGAGTTGGATATTGAAAGCGGTAATCTTAAACTTGAATTATTATTATCGCCGGATAGCTTAACTAGCGCTATTTTGGAAACAATGCTGCTTGGGCTTAGCGAAATTGCCAAGCAACATTCGCGGAGTGTTCGGATAATAGAACACAGGAGGTGAATTACTGATGTTTAAATTTGACTTACAGTTATTTGCTCATAAAAAAGGTGTGGGTAGTACTCGTAACGGTCGCGACAGCGAATCCAAACGCTTAGGCGTAAAACGCCATGCAGGTGAAGTTGTTACCGCCGGCAGCATTTTAGTCCGTCAAAGAGGTACGCACTTCCATCCGGGCAAAAACGTTGGTATCGGTAAAGACGACACCTTATATGCAAAAATTGCCGGTCGCGTGTCCTTCGAACGTAAAGGTCGCGTAGACAGACAAGTCAGCGTATATGCTATAGAAGAAGCTATGTAACAAGTACCTGCGGTCACACGGCCGCAGGTATTATTATTTTTGCTAGCTGAACAGGAAACTTTTCCTAGTATGGCGAAGTACATACATTTAAAATAGACAGACTCCTACTCACTTATTCGGGGGAGGAATTATCGCTATTATGGATAAAACGCCGGAAAATGGTCAAGTTTGCGAGGAATTGGTTAGGTTGCTTAGAGTGCAGCGTCATGATTTTATTAATCATCTGCAGGTTATTCATGCGATGCTGCAACTTGGCAGGTCGGAAAAGGCCCTTAATTATATCGAAGATTTAGCTAAAGATAAGGGATTGGTGGATGACCAAATCATGAGACACGCCCGCCAACGCGAGTGCAAACATAAGCTTGATGTTGTGTAAATTTTTGTTTATTGCGCATATTACAATAAAGTAGATTTTGCTTCAGGCGGGGTATCAGCTCTATCCAAGAATAGTCATCAGGCTAAATGAGAATTTACATTGGCTTAAAGGGGATTTAGAATGTTTATAGACAGAGCAAAAATTCATGTAAAAGCCGGTGACGGCGGGAACGGTATGTCAAGCTTTCGCCGAGAAAAATATGTGCCCAAGGGAGGGCCTAGTGGCGGTGACGGAGGCCGCGGCGGTGATATTGTTCTAGTAGTTGATCCTAATATTAATACATTAATTGATTTTCGCTATAAACGAAAATTTGCCGCTGAGCGTGGCGTAAATGGCCAAACTAAAAATATGCATGGCCGTGCTGCCGACCCGCTTTTCATTAAGGTTCCGCCAGGGACCATCGTCCGAAATGAAGAAACCGGTGAAGTCATCGCCGATCTTACAACTGCGGGACAACAGGTAGTTGTTGCGCGCGGCGGTCGGGGCGGTCGCGGCAACGCCCGCTTTGTTTCAAGTACCCATCGAGCACCGACTTTTGCTGAAAATGGGGAGCCTGGCGAAAGCAGTACTTTGCTGCTTGAGTTAAAATTACTTGCGGATGTAGGACTCGTAGGCTATCCCAGTGTAGGCAAGTCAAGCATTATTTCTCAAGTGTCCTCGGCTAAGCCGGAAGTAGCTGCCTATCATTTCACTACCCTTACACCGGTTTTGGGGGTGGTAAGAATTGATGAGGGAAAGAGCTTTGTGCTTGCCGACATCCCAGGTCTGATTGAAGGGGCGCATGAAGGCGTTGGTCTTGGCCATGATTTTTTGCGCCACATTGAAAGAACTAAAATAATTATTCATGTCCTTGATGTTTCCGGTCTTGAGGGCCGTGATCCGATTGAGGACTATCAAAAGATAAATAAGGAGCTTAGCTTATACAACGAGAAACTCTCGCAACGCCAGCAAATTGTGGCGGCGAACAAAATGGATTTACCTGAGGCGCAGGCAAATTTTGCGCGGGTTGCTGAATATATGGCCAAAGAGGGGCGCGAGATATATCCTGTTTCGGCCGCAACCGGAGAAGGCCTAGAGAAGCTTATGCAGCGAGCAGGGCAATTGCTAGCTGAATACGTTGAGGAGCCTCAAGAAAGTATTGCAGCGCCGGTTATTTTTGAAGCTAAGCCGGAAGAAGAATTTAAGATAACTCGTGATGATGACGGCGCTTATGTTGTTCATGGTAAAGAAATTGAGAAAATTGTTGCCATGATTAACTTTGATAATGATGAAGGCGTACGCCGCTTTCAGCTTGCTTGGCGCAGGATCGGAATCGAGGATGCGCTCCGTGAACGCGGTATCAAAGAAGGCGATACTGTTCGGATTCGTCACATGGAGTTTGAGTATAGGGAATAAGGAGGCAAGACGTTGGAAGATTGTGTGCTGACAGGCAAGCAAAAGCGTTTTCTGCGCGCTATGGGCAGTGAAATTGATCCGGTGGTGCAAATTGGCAAAGCCGGTGTCGTTGATTCTGTAGTTGAAAGTGCCAAACAGGCATTAGCCGCTCGTGAGCTTATCAAAGTTCGGGTACTGCAAAATTGTTCCGAAGAGCCTAAGGACGCTATTGCACAATTATCTAAGGCCGCCAGAGCGGAGTTAGTCCAGGTTATTGGCCGTAACGGGCTTTTATATCAGAAAAATCATGAGAAACCTAAAATAGAACTACCTTAATTTGTAGGTGGGGGAGAGGACCATGTTTACCAGAACCAGTTTAGCTGAGGCTAAACGCATTGTCGTAAAAGTAGGAACAAGCACGCTTACCCATAGCACAGGCAAGCTTAACTTTTTTCGGATAGAAAAATTGGTACGGGAACTTTCTGATTTAGCCAATCAAGGCAAAGAGGTAATTTTGGTAACTTCCGGAGCTGTGGGGGCCGGGATGGATCGTCTAGGTCTAAAGGAAAAGCCAAAAACAATCCCCGAAAAGCAGGCTGCTGCTGCTGTAGGTCAAGGCATACTTATGCATACATATGAGAAATTGTTCGGCGAGTACGGACAAGTTGTGGCCCAAGTGCTTTTAACGCGTGAAGACTCAGTCAAGCATAAACGTTATATAAACTCGCGCACCACACTTTTGACCCTCTTGAAAATGGGTGTAATACCGGTTATCAATGAGAATGATGCGGTAGCCATCGATGAATTAAAAATCGGCGATAACGATACGCTCTCAGCCGTGGTCGCCAGCATTGTTGATGCTGATTTGCTAATAATCCTTTCTGACATAGAAGGTCTTTATAATGATAATCCCCAAAAAAATCCTGACGCTAAACTCATCAGTGAGGTCGCTGATATTACGCCTGAAATTGAAGCCTTGGCCGGCGGTCCTGGTTCGCTGCGCGGAACGGGCGGAATGTATACTAAGCTTCAGGCAGCAAAAATTGCTATAAATTCTGGTGTCAACATGCTGATTGCCTCAGGTGGGCGAGATGGCGCAATTCGTGACATTCTTAGGGGCAGCGATATCGGGACTATATTTCCTGCCAAGCATAACCGCTTACAAACACGTAAAGGCTGGCTGGCTTTCGGGGCGCGTATTCAAGGCTCGGTTGTAGTGGATAGTGGTTGTGAAAAAGCTATTACTATGAAATGTTCCAGTCTCCTTTCGGCCGGTATTATAGCTATTGATGGCAAATTTGAGCACGGTAATACCGTTAGAGTTGTTTCGGAAGCAGGACGGGAAATTGCCCGCGGCATTTCTAACTATAGCTCGGATGATATTCGAAAAATCATGGGACGGCACACCGATGAGATTACTGAGATTTTAGGAAATAAACCTTATGATGAAATAATACATCGCGATAACTTGGTGGTTTTAGTTTAGAGGTGGGAGGGATCAATATGGACTATGCTGCAGAACTCACGTATAAAGGAAAAACGGCGAAAACCGCAGCCAGAAAGCTCGCTGTAATGCCTTCAACTATCAAGGATAAAGCCCTTATCGAAATGGCAGATGCTTTGGAGCGCTTTCAAAGTGATATTATGGCAGCAAACGACACTGATATAGAAAACGGGAAGGCCAAAGGGTTATCTAAAGCGTTACTTGATCGTTTGCTTTTGAATGAGGCTAGAGTAAAAGCAATGGCCGAGGGTCTTAGGCAAATAGCAGCTTTGCCTGACCCTATCGGTGAAGGACTAGGAACCAAGCGCCGCCCCAACGGTCTTGAAATCACGAAAGTGAGGGTTCCGCTTGGTGTAATCGGTATTATTTATGAGGCTCGTCCTAATGTAACTGTGGATGCTGCCGGATTATGCCTAAAGTCGGGTAATGCCGTCATTTTGCGCGGCGGTTCGGAAGCTATTGCCTCCAATACTGCGATAATTAAGGTAATTACAGCGGCGGCCTATACCGCCGGGATTCCCGAGGGGGCTATTCAGTTTATTGAAACAACTGACCGTCAAGCGGTTAATGCTATGCTAAAACTAAATCAGTACCTAGATGTCATTATTCCGCGGGGCGGGGCGGGTCTCATAAAGACAGTAGTCGAAAATAGCTCGGTACCGGTAATTGAAACCGGAACAGGCATCTGTCATACTTTTGTAGATGAGTCGGCTGATTTAAACATGGCAGAAGCTATTGCTTACAATGCCAAGGTTTCCCGACCGGGGGTTTGCAACGCTATGGAGACCTTATTAGTACATGAGGCAGTTGCAGCCAAGTTTCTGCCCAGTATGCTTGAAAAATACAATCAAGCGGGGGTAGAACTCAGAGGATGCCCAAAAACAGCCGTCTATAATAGGGCCGTTAAACCGGCTGCAGATGAGGATTGGGCAACTGAATATCATGATCTTATCTTGTCGGTTAAAGTAGTTTCAGGTCTTAACGAAGCTCTAGAGCATATTGCTAAGTATGGAACACGTCATTCCGAGGCAATCGTAACTAAAAACTATAATAATGCCCGGCGGTTTCAGCAGGAAGTCGATGCTGCAGCCGTTTATGTTAATGCATCAACAAGGTTTACTGATGGTTTTGAATTCGGCTTTGGGGCTGAAATCGGCATAAGCACCCAAAAAATTCACGCGCGCGGACCGATGGGTTTACCGGAACTCACTACCATTAAGTATGTTATTGCCGGTGATGGTCAAATAAGGTGAGTATATTTTGACAGGCTCTTGTTTAGCAATTGACAAGAGCCTTATAATTTTTCGACAGTTAATAGTATCCGGCCGGTTCCCCTTTTTGTAACATATGAAGGAATTAATACTTATATTAGGTGGGGTGCTTAGAGATGAATAAAAAATTTACAGGCTATTTTTGGGCACTCTATAACTATCAGAAAACAGCAAAAGCCAGACATGATATAAAAGACTACTTGCGGGCTCTTATTTTAATAGGGCTAGTTATTTTCTTAATCTGGAGCTTATTAGCTCAATTATTATAGTAAATTGAATATGGTATACTGAGATAGTTAATTACTGTGGTATAATGTTGGGAAGAATAATATATTGACAGCCGAACATTGCAATAGGGAGATTGGTATGACGGAAAAGCGAAAAATCGGCATAATGGGTGGTACATTCGACCCCATTCACATTGGCCATTTAGTTACCGCTGAGGCAGTGCGCATTCAATACGGTCTAGAAAAAGTTTTGTTTATACCTGCAGGAAATCCACCGCATAAGCAAGACCAAAATGTAACTCCGGCGATGCATCGTTATATTATGACGGTGATGGCGACTTACTCGAACCCCTATTTTTGTGTATCGCCTATTGAACTGGAAAGATCCGGACCTTCGTTTACAATTGATACAGTTAAAGAACTGATAAAAATATATGGCAAAAGGACAGAACTTTATTTTATAACCGGGGCGGACGCAATCCAAGATTTGCCTACTTGGGAACAGATAGACGAGCTGATTGGGCTTTGTCATTTTGTTGGCGCAACCCGGCCTGGGTGTATAAGCAGTTTAGATAATGTTATTAAAAGATTCGGTACGCTCGGGCGGAGACGAATTCATCGTCTGGCAACACCTGAACTTGAGATATCTTCGACAGATATTCGTGAGCGCGTTAGAAAAGGGCAATCTATTAAATATGTCGTTCCGGAAAGTGTAGAAAGTTATATTCTAAAAGAAGGTCTGTATATTTAAGCAATTAACAGTGGTTGTACCAAATAAAGGCAGGCATAAAACTACCTAGTTTGCAGATAATGTAAACAAGGGTTCCCTAGATTTCATGAAAAAGAGGTGAGTTTTCCTAGATGTCAAAAACTCTCTATGTTGGCAACCTTCCATGGTCCACCACTGAAGATTCTTTGGCAGACGCTTTCCGTCCGCACGGTTCAGTAATTTCAAGCAGGATAATAACCGATAAAGAGACTGGGCGTTCAAGAGGTTTTGGTTTTGTAGAAGTTGAAGACGCAGATGCTGATAACATGATTAATGCTATGAATGGTTCAGATCTAGGCGGTCGTCAAATTGTAGTCAACGAAGCGAAACCGCGGCAAGGCTAGTTTTAACCTGCCTCCTACAAAAACGGGAGGCTTTTTATTTTGCAGAAGGAATATAGCAAAAATTGGCGAATTTTATCATGACAGGTGATAAAAATGGAACTCGAGGCGATTATTGACAAATTAAAGATTTCTTTAACGCCCAAACGCCTGCTTCATTCATATGGGGTAAGCGAAACAGCAGTTTTATTAGCCAGCAAATATGACGCTGATCAGGATAAGGCCCGATTGGCTGGTATTTTGCATGACTGTGCGCGAGAAATACCTTCCCGAAAGCTTGCTGATGAAGCGTCAAAACGTATGATTAATATCGATGAAGTGGAGCGGTTGCAGCCTATCCTGCTTCATGCAGCTCTTGGAGCAAAACTTGCTGAAGAAAAGTATGGAATTAGGGACAAAGAAATTCTGGAGGCAATTGAGAAACATACTGTCGGCGGCCTGTCAATGAGCAAGCTGGCTAAGATTGTTTATTTAGCAGATTTCATCGAACCTAATCGAAACTTTCCTGGTGTAGAAAAACTGCGCCAAATTGCTGAAAATAATCTTGATCATGCTGTCTTGGCGGCTTATGATCATACTTTAGAATACATTATTAAGCAGCGCGGCTTAATTCATCCGGCTACTGTTGCTGGGCGTAACCAAATTTTAAAGAATATAACTGAATGATTTGTTGAATAAGTATAGGGGGAGAAAAAATGCGGACCGTTCGCCGTAGAGTTCGCTGGTCGCGAGTCCTACTGGTTTTAATTATCTTTATAATGTTTATTGCAGCGGTTGCCGGGGCGGCTTTCTATATTTATAAAATAGCATTCAATGCGGTGCCGGCTAGCATGCATACGGTTTCCGCTAAAGAACCAACGGGAAGGACCAATATACTGCTGCTTGGACTTGATAGCGGCGATGAAACAAATGCTGATTCACCGCGGCGTTCAGACACCATGATTGTGGCAAGTATTAATAACGAGGACGGAACAGTTAACCTATTGTCAATACCACGTGATACAAGGGTGATTATTCCGGGGCAAAAGAACTACGACAAGATTAATCATGCTTATTTTTTTGGGGGTCCAAGGCTTGCTGCAAAAACAGTAGAGGACTTCTTACAATTGCCGATTCATTACTATGCGGCTGCCGATTGGCAAACTTTTGTTAAAGTTGTTGATATTGTTGGTGGAGTAAATCTTTATGTCGAGCGGGATATGCATTATAATGACCCATACGCCAATTTTGAGATTAGCCTTCAAAAAGGCTATCAGCATCTGGATGGTCGTAAATCCGGTCAGTATATTAGATACCGGAGCGATGAACTTGGCGATATAGGACGTGTTCAACGTCAGCAGCGGTTTATCAAAGCGTTAAGCAGCGAGGTTCTCAACGCTGGGCTGATTATAAAAGTTCCGGAACTTGCCAGTGTGGCTAAGGAACATGTAGAAACCGATATACCGCCGGGGCAGGCGCTTAAGCTTGCTTACAGTTTAAAGGGTTTAAATTCCGGAAATCTGCATATCGAAATGCTGCCCGGCAACTTTGTAACGCATGAAGGACTAAGCTATTGGAGCCCGGACACGGAACGAATCGCACAAGTAGTCGACCGTATGTTTAATTCCCGTTCGTCTGAAATGAGTGGGATATTTGATAAAAATAAGCGTAGCAATTGAAGGCGGCCTTTATTGTAGGCTGCCTTTAGGGTATTATATAAAGTAATAATTTAGCAGGATAGTGCTTGATTTGCCAGAATAGAATAAGTAGTTATTATCACAAACTACTTATAATGTTATTTTGCAGGAGGGACAACATGACCGAATTAGCTAGCGATATGCCGCAATTGATAGCAGCCGCCGCAAGTGATAAGAAAGCTTTTGATATACAAATCCTAGATATGAAAAAAGTTACGTTAGTAACCGATTATTTTATTATATGCAGTGGAAATACAACAACCCAAGTTAAAGCTATTGCCGACAATATTGACGAAAAGTTAGCTGAGCAAGGAATAAAGATGCTTCATAAAGAAGGATATAATGAAGCTCGCTGGATTCTTTTGGATTTCGGAACTTGTGTTGTGCACGTTTTTGTTGATGAAGAACGACGGTTTTATAATATCGAACGGCTGTGGAGCGAGGCCAAAGCACAGTTATATAGTGAATAGAGAAGAGGGAATATATGAGCAAAACTGAACGTTCCGCTTTAGTACCAGGAAGCGTTGCGGTACTAAAGGTGGTAAGGATTAGTGATATGGGTGCTTTCCTCGATGCTGGTACAGGCAACACAACCGATGATATTTTACTGCATAAGCTGCAGCAAACTGAGCCTGTTAAAATCGGTGATGAAGTTAAAGTTTATCTGTACCGTGATCCAAAAGGGAGAACAACGGCCAGTATGAAAGTCCCTAAGATGAAAGAGGGTCAGGTAGCGCGGGTTCAGGTCGTTAATGTTACTCGTGATGGTGCCTTTGTTGACGTAGGCGCTGAGCGCGGTATTTTTCTTCCGTTTGCCGAGATGCGCGGAAAGCTTTCTGTCGGTGACAAGATATGGGTAAAGCTATATACTGATAAATCAGGTCGGCTTGCAGTGACGATGGAAGTAGAAGATGAGCTAAGGCAAGCCTCCAAACCGGCGAGCGATGTTCAGGTTGGAGATACCGTTACAGGAACTGTCTATAATTTTAGTGATCAGGGCGCATTTTTATTTACGCCAGAACGCTATATAGCTTTTTTGCATAAAAATGAGATGACATCTAGGCCCCAAATCGGTCAGGAACTTACTGCTCGCGTTACATATGTCCGTGAAGACGGTCGTATCAATATTTCAGTACGCCCGCTTAAGGAAGATGCAATAGATGTTGACGCAAGCAACATCCTTGCCCACTTGCGGGAACGTGGCGGTAAAATGCCTTACGACGATAATACTGCGCCTGAGATAATAAAGGATAAGTTTCATATTAGCAAAGCGGCCTTTAAACGTGCTATTGGGCGGCTGTTAAAGCGAGGTTTAATTGAACAGCGGGCAGGCTGGACTTATCTAAACGAAGGCAATTAGGAAATACAGTATTCCATTAGAAAAAAACAGAGCACTTGTACACAAAATATTGTTGACACATAATATGGGATAAGTTATAATATCTATGTCAGCAGGAATGCCAATAATGGAATAGTGAATGAACCTAATTGGGGGTATAGCTCAGCTGGGAGAGCGCTTGAATGGCATTCAAGAGGTCAGCAGTTCGATCCTGCTTATCTCCACCAGTGAACTAAGGCTTCGCGGACTTCCCGCAAAGCCTTTTTTGTTAGGCGGAACTTTGTTACATATTTCTCAGAACCCCAACAATCTGGTTAGCCCCCATAGTTTCACCTAAGTTATTAGTGGTATTCGTAAGTTTTCTAGGTTTTACCCGGGAAGCAAAACTGAGGCTATTTTGAATATTGGGTGATCTTCAAGTCATTCAGATTATAAAATGGCTATCAAGGGTTTCTCCTAAACGGTTCTGAACTAGTGTTCATGCCGTCGTCAAACCATTTATGTTTCTTGCTAGTTTAGCTCCAAGGCCGTATTCAGGCCGCACGGAATTCTAAAAAGTATACTGCTGTGAAGTTTATAAACCGTCCACTGCTGACACTGGTTGACAATGCTTAGGCTATCATTTTAATTAACGCTGCTCGCTAAGCTGCAAAGTTTATGTTAAGCCAAGGCAAGTTCCCGGGTGGTACATAACGTATCTCTGTTTGGGCGGTTGACAACTATTCGGGGGTTGTTTATTTTTGAGAAATGTAAGGTTCTTAGACTTGCATTTCATTTTGATGTGCATGACGTGAAGTTTTAGATGCCTCGATTCACAAGCAAAACTTATAGGGAAGATTTTTTATATGGGAAATTACAAAAAAAATTCCTAGTATTAGCATGCCCCGTATTGTAAATTTTATTACATTACAGCGGACTAATGATCTGTGTTGGAGAAAAAAGGCGAGGAACATTGAAAAATAAACTGGGAGGTAAGTGATTGTGCATATTGTTGTTTTTGTAAAGCAAGTTCCTGGTACAGATAACGTAAAGATGGACCCAGAAACTGGTGTAATGATCCGTACCGGTAAAGACGTAATAATTAACCCTCTTGATGAAAACGCCTTAACAGAAGCAATCAAAATTAAAAATTCCCGTAACGATGTTAAAGTTACTGCTATCAGCATGGGACCACTGTCTGCTGAAAAAGCACTTAAAGAGGCTATTGCTATGGGCGCAGATGCTGGTATCCTTGTTTCCGGCAGAGAATTTGCTGGTTCTGACACCATTGCTACTGGTAAAGCTCTGGCAGCAGCAGTTAGAAAAGCTGGCGATGACGTAGATTTAATTCTTTGCGGTGAGCGCGCAACAGACGGCGAAACTGGCCAAACTGCTGTAATGGTAGCTAATTACCTCGATATTCCTGGCGAAACTTACGTTTCGGCTATAGATGTAAAAGATAATGGTGTTGTAATTAAACGTACAGTTGAACGTGGTTTTGAAATGGTAGAAATACCGTTCCCGGTTCTTGTCAGCGTTAACAAAGACATCAATGAAGTCGGTATGCCTACTCTGGGCGGTAAGCTGAAAGCCAAAACAGTTCCGATTGCAGCATACGATACAGCTGGCCTTGGCATTGAAAAAGCCGAAGTAGGTCTTAACGGTTCTCCTACTCGTGTTGTAAAAGTATTCAGTCCGAAACTTTCCCGCGACACTATCATGAAGAAAGCTGACGGCACAACACAACCAGTTGACGAATTGGTTAAATTCCTCATTTCCAAGGAATGCATATAAGGGGGTAACACACGTGTCTACTTATGTAAATGCAGGCGTTCAAAAAGAAACTGATCTTTCTCAATATAAAGGTGTATTTGTTCTTGGCGAGCAAAAAGACGGCCAACTTCTTCCTGTAACTTTTGAATTAATCGCGCGCGGCCGTTCATTGGCTGACGATCTTGGTTGCCAACTTAGCTGTATTTTACTTGGCAATGAAATTCAAGATATGGAACAATGCTTCCATCGTGGTGCTGACCGCGTACTTTTCGTTCAAGACCCAGCATTGCAAAATTTCTTACCTAGACCTTACCAAAATGCTATTGTAAAACTTATCGAAGAAGAAAAACCGGAAATTATTATTGCAGCCGCTACTACAACTGGCCGTACAGTAATGCCGCTTGTAGCAGCTAAAATTAATACCGGTCTTACTGCAGACTGCACTTCACTTACTATCGATCCTGAAACAAAACTGCTGCTCCAAACTCGTCCGGCTATCGGTGGTAACATCATGGCTACTATCAAAACTCCGCAGCATCGTCCACAAATGGCAACAGTTCGTCCGCGTTCTTGCAAACCGCTTGCACTTGACTGCAGCCGCACCGGCGAAGTTGTTGTAAAAAAATACGACGCCCAAACCTTCCTGACTCCGGAAAAATTCCTTGAGTTCATTAAGGATGCTACCCAGACTGTAAGCATCGAAGACGCTGAAGTAATCGTTGCTGGCGGTAAAGGCATGAAAAATGCTGATGGTTTCAAAATGGTTGAAGAACTTGCTGACCTGCTAGGCGCTGGCGTAGGTGCAACTCGTGATGCAGTAGAACTGGGCTGGACAACTTACCCGCATCAAATCGGTCTGTCCGGTAAAACTGTAGCTCCTAAGCTGTATATTGCCCTTGGCTTATCCGGCAAAATCGCTCACTTGGCTGGTATGCAAACTGCCGAAGTAATTATTGCAGTAAACAAAGATCCAGAAGCTCAAATCTTCAAAGTTGCCGACTATGCTATTGTAGGCGACGTATTTGAAGTAGTTCCTATGATCATTGAAGCAATTAAACAGCACAAAGCTAACGCGAAGCCTGGAACTTGCGCTATCTAGTATAGTCTTTTAGATTGGGTAAACTGAAAGCTAGTTAAAAGGAGGAGCAGGAATGCAATATCATAAAATTACTGCTGAAGATATAAAAGAGTTGAGCGCTCTCATTGGCGAAGCCAATGTTGTTGTCGAGGAAGAAAAAATGGACATGTACTCCCGTGACGAAGTTTCTGACAAGAACTGGGAGAAGATGCCAGAAGTTGTTGTAAAGCCGGAAAATACTCAACAAGTTTCCGCAATTATGAAATGGGCTAATGACCATCTCGTACCTGTAATTCCGCGTGGAGGCGGTACTGGCCTGGCTGCTGGCGCCGTTGCTTTAACCGGTGGTATTGTTTTATCGCTTGAAAAAATGAACAAAATCCTTGAAATAGATGACCATAACCTATTTATGGTACTGGAGCCTGGTATCAGCACTGGCGAAGTTCAACGTGCTGCTAAAGAGCGCGGCTTGTTCTATGCTGGTGACCCTTGCTCTGCAGAATCGTCCTTCATTGGCGGTAACGTAGCAACTAATGCTGGCGGTAACAGAGCTGTAAAATACGGTACAACTAGCCGTCACGTATACGGTTTGGAAGTAGTTCTGCCTAATGGCGAAATCGTAACTTTCGGTGGTAAAAACGTTAAAGACGTAAGTGGCTACGATGTAATTCACCTGTTGGTCGGCTCAGAAGGTACTTTGGGCGTAATTACTAAAATCTGGCTAAAATTAATGCCGCTGCCTAAGTATGTTGCTACTTTGCTTGTTCCTTTCAAGGAAATGCAAGAAGCTATCAATGTTGTTCCTAAAATCATGACAGCTGGTATTATTCCTACTTGTCTTGAATTTATGGACAGCGAATCAATTAAGGCTTCCGAAATTTATCTCAATAAGAAACTTCCGTACAGCGATGCTGGTGCATACATTATCTGCCAAGTAGACGGAACTACCGAACAGCAAGTTGAAAGCGAATATGAAATCATTGGCAAAATTTGCCTTGATAATGCTGCTCTGGAAGTGTTTGTTTCCGATAACATGGCCAGCGAAGAGCGTATCTGGAAAGCGCGTAAAGCTTATGCAGAAGCACTCCGCATGATCAGCCCTGTATATTGCATGGAAGATATCGTTGTTCCAGTATCCAACATTCCTAAAGCACTGGAAGAAATCGATAAGGTTGCTAAAAAGTACAATTGCCGTATTCCTAGTGCTGGGCATGCTGGCGACGGCAATATCCACTGCACACTTCTTCGTGAAGACCGCGATGAGGATGCATGGCATGAGCTTAAGGATGCAGTACTGGCTGAGATTTATGCAGCAGTATACGCACTTGAAGGCAGCTTGACCGGTGAACATGGTGTTGGTGCAAAACGTGTTGAAGCTCAGGCAAAACACATGGATCCTGCTGCAATGGCAGTATTAAGATCTGTTAAAAACGCTTTCGACCCCAACAACATCATGAACCCAGGCAAAGTACTACCGCTATAAGTAGTAAGTAAAATGGTTGGCGCTTTCGCGCCAACCATTTTTTATTTCTCTGTATGTTTAGCCTTTTGATTATTACTATTAATAAACTGGGATCCTTTGGCAGCTCCTTGAGATACCTTGCCGGTTGTTTCGCCGCTGTTTTTCAAGTATTATACCCCCATAGAGCTACGAATTAAGCAGGCATTTCGGAAGTTGAGGACGTGTATAGCGAGTTCTCTTCCTCTAAAACTTGCGGGCTCTTTGTTGCGCCGCTTGCAGTATTGTTGTTAACCTCAGTATTAGGATCATTAGTTTCAGTTAGTTCACTTTGCTCGGCTTGATAATTTTTTTCTTCCAAGACTACTCACCTCCTATAAGTATTGTTTCCAGAGATGAATAAAATATTTAGTTATGCTTTAATAATAAAAACAGCCTTGCCAGAACATTTGTTCTATGCTACAATTACATAGAACAAATGTTCTGGCAAGGGGGAGTTTTTGAATGCGGATTTTTTTTGTGTTACTTTTTTTATTTGTTTTTTGGAATGCCGATTTATCAGCCCATATAAATCCTTATGTTCAAACAAGCAGTTATGAGAATGTATATGTTAGATCAGGCGATACAGTGTGGCATATTGCTGCTAAATATACAGATGACAGTGAAGATATTCGAGACTTAGTGCTTGCTATCATAAAAATTAATAAACTTAACAATAATGCGCAGGTTTATCCAGGACAAACATTAAAAGTACCGCAAAAAACACAGCGATCAGTTGCGGTTAAATAAATCAGAACTCAAATATTTCATACCGCTATCGCATAGTATTGTTACGATATTAGTCCCGAGAGGACAATCTTGGGCTATCTTAAGGGCAGCCGCAACATTGGCGCCGGCAGTATAGCCTACAAGGATACCTTCACGAGATGCCAGTAGACGCGCCATCATAATAGCCTCGTCGTCGGATATTGTTAAATAACCGTCGCAAATATCGGGCTTCCATAATGGTGGGATCATGGCATAACTCGATCCCTGTAGTTTATGCTGAGGATTTGTTACCGGCTTTCCAGCCAGTATTGGTGCGGTAGCTGGCTCAAGTGCTAGGCATTTAATTGCTGGATTGTGAAGTTTCAGTGCGCTGGCTGTTCCAACGAAGGTGCCACCAGTTCCTACAACATCAAGAAAGATATCAACCTTACCGTTTAGCTGTGAGATTATCTCAGCGGCTGTAGTCTGAGCGTGCGCAGCAGGATTTGAAGCGTTGTTAAACTGATTAACAAAATAAGCCTTTAACTGGTCAGCCAGCTTTTTACCGTGATCCTCTACGAGTTTTAAGTCTTCACCTGTAACTTGCCCGGGTTTTCCTCCCGGATGCTGCGGGACAAGAACCACCTCGGCTCCCAAAGCCTCTAGAATTAGCTTACGTTCAGGACTGTTGCCCGCAGACATCACGGCGATGAATTGATAGCCTTTGACGGCACATACTATGGCCAAACCTATACCGGTATTTCCGCTGGTTACCTCAACGACGGGGACACCAGGTCTCAATTGCCCACTTTGCTCGGCAGCCTGTATCATTTGTAAAGCGATTCTATCCTTCATACTACCGCCTGGATTTAAGAATTCAGCTTTAGCGAAAACCTTGCCTGGCAGACCGGAGCATAGATTGTTAAGTTCAATAAGTGGAGTATGTCCAAAAGCCTCTAGTATTGATTGGCATGCTAAAAATCTAGACAAAAAAATATTACCTCCTTAAAAAAAACTTGCCTATGGTGGTAATATTTTACGCTATAAACTATTATTTTAAAACTTATTTTTACCTGTGATATAAAAACCTTGCTGAATGCTAGTTGCTTTTTCCCAAGTGATTGTAGGACTGATATTCTCCCAACCTTTAGTAATAAACATACGTTGATAACGGTAGCCAATTGTAATTGAAGTTGTCTGAGTTGGCCGCCAATCAATTCCAATACTGCCATCAAACATTTGTGCTGGTGCCTGGTGCTTGAAATCAAGGCCGCGCAGATTCCACCAGCCATGCCCTTGAGCAATGGCAAGCGGTGAATAAGACAGTGTACCGATTGCTAGAACCTTATTGCTTATAGGAGCTTTAGCAGTAAGACCAACATGCAAACCCTGATAGATAGTAGAATAATACGAATCTAAGTTGCTAAAATTTTCATTTATGGAGCCATAATTCCAAATTTTATAGGTTCCGTTCTGCATACGAAAATGGTTCATGCGATAACTATAGCCGTAAAATAAATCGGTAGTTCTATTTATAGGCTTAATTAAATCTACATTTATAAAGTTACTTTTACCAGTTGTGCTAAACTCACCATAATATTGTACATTATTACTTTTACTATAATCCCAATCAGAATCGCTGCCTACTGCATTGTTGATATCTGCCATTATCCCGCCTTCGATACGCAGTTTCTTGTTGGTGGCTATTTCGTTCTCATAACTGGCAGTAAGATAGTTCCCCGAATGGGGATAATATAGTTCTGATGCGCCGTTAATCATATCGGAAGCAGATGATATGGGGAAAGTTGTTCGCCAGACTTCAGAGCCGGTGGTCTGCCATGATCCAATTGCAAGATGAGCTCCATAAACAATATTAGGCGCCAAACATAATAGTAAAACTATTAACGCTAGACGGGATATGAAGTGTATCACAAGGCTTCCTCACTTTACATAATATAGTGCTTAATTCGTTTTGATACGTGAGAAAACCTGCTTAAAAGACTAAGGTAAATAAAGTTAAACACTGTTTAGCGTACGTAAGACCGTGCAGTGAGCCAAGATCTCTGCCAACCTAACAGGGAATTTTTATCATTTTACCTTCGGAATAAAGGTAGACATCGGCAGGGCGGTCTTCATTAAATATGATTGTGGCGCGATGTATGAACTGATGATTGAGATAATAGCGAAGATCATAAATATTAATTCTAAGTGAGCTGATATCATATTCTTCTTCATAATAAGCGAATGGAGTAAATGTGCAGAAAAATTTCCCTATTAAAGTTTGCTTAGCTTTTTCGGTAATTTCAGATGATTTATTTTGCCTTGGTAAATTAAGCCAAAATTCAATTTCGCCTTTATAGGACTTGATTTGGCCGATATAGTGAAAGTCAGATGTTTCAAGAATAAAATCCCAAGCAAAAACTTTTTTTAATGACGGCATGATGGCTAAGCGAACAATCTGGTAGTCTTTGAAATGGATTAATAACTGGTGCTTTGCTTTATATCGTAAATAACATCTTATGGCTATATATACAGTTAAGGTAGCGAAGGTAACAACCCCGAGGGTAAGGGGGGACATATTTAATAAGTATAAGGATAGTAGTACCCCTAATAATATTGGATCAAATACGTTTAATAAGTGCAGACTTTTTCGTTCTTTCCTAACTGGCCATAATATAGCTGTACCATGGGTATTGAAATAATCAATTAGAATGTGGGAAAAGGCGCCGGCTAAGGCCCAGCAAAATAATGTATAAAACGAGGCAGAAGGTATAAAAAAGTTCAAAGATCCCGCGATTAAGGTTGAGCAAGCTATTATACCAGGAATTGAATGCGAGAAGGCGCGGTGTTGCCGTATAAAAGCAAAATTGCCGCGTAAGAGGGCAATAATATCAAAGTCAGGTGCTTGTGAACCTAAAAGAGAAGCCAGATAAATAGGATCGTTAATAGAGAATGGCTGTCCGGACATACTGGCTATGGCGATGCCAAATACTGCATGTGATAATGAATCCACTAATTACCACCTCCTAAAAGTAAAGTTTACATAATTGAAATTATAACAATTAAAAAGGAGGTGGTCTATGGTAAGTTGTGGACCGGGCTTATATATAATTTTACTGTACAAACTAATTATGATGGAGGTGGTATTATGAAGCGTAAGAAAGCAGAGTACCATATAAATACGGAAAAAGATAAGCTTAACCATGTAGGCGGAATTGCCGGTGATGCCGGGGGTGTTGATCCGGACATTGATCAGAATCTTATACGGCTTTCAGGAGGCCCATGATAAAAACTCGGCGTACGCCGAGTTTTTATCATTACTTAGGCTGAGCTATTGACGGTGATTTTCGCTTACTAAGAAAGAATTGATAATAAAGATAGATGCATATCAGTACTGGAATTCCAGTATATAGTACAATTCGCTGTGATTCGTCAAAATAAAGGCTTATTATTACACCTAAATTTAGAATAATCGCTAATACCGGTACTATAGGATAAAGCGGGGTCTTAAAGACAAGATCTTTCACATTCCCCCCTAATTTTAAAAATTCTTGACGGAAATTAAGTTGGCACCAAGCGATTATTACCCAGATAAGGCAGCCTGTAAGGCCGGTACTGGACATTAACCAAAGGTAGACAGTATCAGCGGCAAATCTTTCAGTTAACAGTGACATGCAAGCCAATACTATAGTGATAAGTACCCCATTGAAGGGTACGCCCCGGGAATTAATTTTACCCAGCCAGGAGGGTGCTAAACCTTCTTTAGACATTGACCAGAGCAGACGAGAGCAGGCGTAAAGGGCTGAGTTGTCAGCTGATAACGCTGAGGTTAGGACAACAAAACTCATAATGTCCTTAGCAACTGGGATACCAATTCGATCGTAGACATGAGCAAATGGACTTTCGAGTACCCCAGCTTCAGTCCAAGGAATGGTTCCGGCCAATACAAACATCGCAAGCACGTAGAAAAGAACAATGCGGACAGCAATACCACTTATTACGCGGGGGACGTTCTTACCGGGGTTTTCACACTCACCGGCAGCAATTCCAACTAGCTCAGCTCCCTGGAATGAATACACGACAGCAATCATGGTTAAGAAAACCGCTTGAAATCCTTTGGGAAATAGGCCGTCTTCACCAGTATTAGCTGTAAAGTTTGATAGGCCAATAGCGCCTTCATGACCAGTGAACCCGAACATTAAACCCGCACCGGCAATAATAAAGCCAACTATGGCAGCAACTTTAATACTGGCAAACCAGAATTCGGCCTCACCATAAGCTTTAACAGATATAATATTGAGCAGGGCTAACATAATTGCAAAAATTCCACACCAAATCCAAGTTTCAACCTGAGGAAACCAATTATGCATAATAATTCCGGCAGCAGTAAAGTCAGCAGCAATGCAAATTGCCCAGTTAATCCAATACAGCCAGCCTGTTGTAAAGCCGGCGCCAGGTGAAATGAAACGGGAGGCATAGGTTTGAAACGAACCCGATACCGGCATAGCAACTGCAAGTTCAGCTAAGCAGAGTAGGACCATGTACATTATAAAGCCGCCAACCATGTAAGCCAGAATGGCGCCGAAGGGGCCGGCTTGACTAATTGTTTGGCCCGAGCCCATAAAAAGTCCGGTGCCGATCGTTCCGCCAATCGAGATCATCATGAGATGGCGTGACTTCATTTCGCGTTTAAGGCCCTTTTTTTGAGGGCAGAGTTGTTCAGTATTTAATACAGGCGAATTCATAAAGACCTCCTTAATTTAAAGCACAAAAAAGTGGTTGTGAGCATCTCACAACCACGCAGAAAACATAGTATTCCCGCATAGTGAGATAGTGCTTCACCATAGCTTGGGAGGCTAGGTGACAGTCTTATACTTATTAAGTACAAGACCAGCAGAAGCTTGTTGGCTCCAAATATCTGCTTCGGCAAAAATCCCTTTCCGTACAGGTCACAGCAGCCAGCTCACTATACGTATTCTTGATGTTTGCACCTCTATACATCACAATATATTATGTCTACTTAATTCTAGTATAATTTTATCGTATCTGTCAATGGAATTTTAGTCAGAAGCATTAACTTTACATGAGTTGCGTTATATAATTAATGTATGGCAACACAAAGTATATCTTAGATAATATGACTATTGGAGGTAGCAATGCAAGAATATTACACAAGTTTAGACCCAAAGTTTGCTCAGTCATTAGTTGATATTGTCGCCAGTGAGCTGAATAAAAATGTAAACATTACCGATGATCATGGCGTAATAGTTGCATCGTTCAGTAAGGAGCGGATTTCACAGGTACACGAAGCTGCGGCGCGTATGCTTAAAAGTGGCAAGATTACAGCGTTCTCGGTTAGCGCAGAAGATGAAAAAAATTTAAAAGGGGTTCGCAGGGGATTCAACGTTCCAATTATTTTTGGCAATAAATGCGTGGGAGTAATTGGTGTTACCGGTGACCCTGAATTAGCAGCACCTTATGCCCGTTTGGCTGTTCGCTTTGTTGAGGCGGCTCTTGAGGCTAATGCTCGTCAGGAACAGCTTGTCCGGGCCCTTAATGAAAAAAAGAAACTACAATCAATTCTATTAAACAAGACTATCAGCATTCAGGAAGAGGAGCGCAAGAAAATTTCCCGTGAACTGCATGATGAGACAAGCCAAGCTCTTACCTCCATTATTGTCGGTTTGCGAGTGTTAGCCGAACATTCCTCTGTCCCGGCCGATCGTGAAAGTATTTTGCAGATGAGAGATGTAGCCGTGCAAACCTTAGAAGCAGTTCACAATTTAGCTTTGGAGCTTCGTCCGGTCCTTCTTGATGATATGGGTTTAGTTGCAGCAATTCAAAGATATGTGGACAATTATACGCGCCAGTATGGGATAAAAATAGATGTTGACTTTAGTAATTTAGGCCGTGAACGTTTTTTACCTGAAATTGAGATTACTTTATACCGTTTGGTACAGGAAGCGCTAACAAATATTGTCCGTCATGCCCGAGCTAGTGAGATTAGAATAACCTTATGTAAGCAGCGAGCCAAGTTATTTCTTAGCATCTGTGATAATGGGGTAGGTTTTGAAGCTGCAAACTGGCCAGCTAATAATGAGAATATTGGACTAGGAATTTATGGAATGAGAGAGAGAGTTGCTTTGTTAAACGGAAGATTCAGGCTGCAATCGGAAATTGGTAAAGGTACTGAGATTACTGTAGAAATTCCGGTACGCAAAAAAGAAAAAAGCAGAAAGTATGTTGAAGAATAACATACTTTCTGCTAAAGGGGTTAATAAATATATTAGTATTTATTGACCTCTATTTTTTTTTGCCGGCTTGATAAGCTCTATCTAACAATTGAATAACGTGGAATACTTGAGCATCTTTATTATTTTGAACTAAGCCGTCAGTAATGTGCATACGGCAAGTGCCGCAGCTAGTGGCAACAATGTCAGCTTTTGTGCTGGCAATATCAGCGATCTTCTTATCATTAATTTGGCGTGAAATATCGTAATGGGCTAGACTGAATGAACCGCCTGATCCACAGCAACGATCAGGTGCTTTCATCTCAACAAAATTAAGGCCTGGAATAGCTTTTAGTACTTCACGCGGCTGACGGGTTACTTTAATACCACGTGCCATATGGCATGGATCATGCATTGTAACTGTTGCATTTACCGGGCCAAGGGTATCGGTACGGAACTTAAGCACATCAACGAGGAATTCGCTGATTTCATAAGTCTTCTTCGATAGCTTTTCAGCGCGAGCTTTCATTGCCGGGTCGTCCTTGAACATATGAGGGTATTCAATTTTGAAGGCTTCTGTGCAAGAACCGCAGGCGGCAATGATGTAATCAACATCATACCGTTCAAAGGTTTCGATATTGTGTTTAGCAAAGGTTTTGCCCATATCAACTTCACCAGAAGTGAAGACTGGAGTACCACAGCAATGCTGCATACTAGGCATTACAACTTCGACGTTATTGGCTTTAAGGACATTGATAACAGATTGGCCAACGTCAGTATACGCATAGTTAATCGTACAGCCAGTAAAGAAGGCAACACGCATTTTAGGTTTATCAACTTTTACGGTTTCAGGGTATTGGCTGCGAAGCGGGGTTGATTGGAATGGTGCAGTAACGCGCTTGGCATCCATACCTGGCATTGGGAATCGGGCAACCGCAGCCATTGGACGCGGCAATTTTTTGAAGCTGAGCGGTCCGAATAAGCCAGCCATCCGGAGCGCAAAATCAAATAAATGTCTGTTCTGGAGAAGATTAAACACGTTTTTCTTAATTGAACCAAGTCCGCGTGCTTTAACTACTGCTTGGCGGCCGCGGATGATAAGTTCATCAGCACGAATGCCGCAAGGACAGTTCGCAGTACATGCTTTACAGGAAACGCACATTCCCATAGCTTTTTCAAAGTTTTCAGAAATTGGAATCTGCCCATTCAAGACACCTTCCATAAGAGCAAGCTTGCCGCGCGCAACTGAAGATTCGACGCCCAGTTCACTAAACATAGGGCAGACTGCCATGCAGCCGCCGCATTTCGAACAGTTGGCAAGCGAGTTCTCAATGTCACGGAGCAGAGCCTTATCTTGCTCGTTTACATCCTTTGCTGTAATTTCGTTACTCATTTTCAACACTCTCCCACTAATTTTCCTGGATTTAGAATCAGATTGGGGTCAAGTGCGCGCTTAATGGCTTTCATTGCGTTCATACCAACAGGACCATGTTGGTATTCCATCCATTCAAGTTTGCCGAGGCCGATGCCATGCTCACCGCTCAATGTACCGCCAAGGTCAACTGCGGCTTTAAACATTTCATCCATAGCTGTATAAACACGTGCCATTTCTTCTTTGTCACGGATATCGCAAACAATTGTCGGATGCATATTGCCATCGCCTGCATGTCCGAAAGTGCCAATTTGTACGTTGTTTCTCTTGGCAATATCTTGTACAGCACGCAGGAATTTTGGTACCATGCTGCGAGGAACGGTAGCGTCTTCACAATAGGTTGTAGTCCGGAGTTTATTGAGGGCTGGCAGTGCTGCACGGCGCGCAGCCCATAATTTATCGACTTCTGCAGCCGTTTTAGCTACTTGAACAGTGGCGGCATTATTTTCTTTAAGAACTTTCAGTACTTTTTCAGCTTCTTGCTCGACAACTGTTGGGTTGCCGTCAACTTCAATCAGCAGTACAGCCTCCATGTCAAGGGGCAGCCCGACTTTAGCATAATCCTCAACTGTGCGGATTGTTGCATTATCCATGATTTCAAGAGTCGCTGGAATAATATTGGCAGCAATAATTCCTGCGACAGTGTTACCGGCATCATCAAGATTTTTGAAGATTGCCATCATGCTCTTTTTAGCTTCAGGAGCAGGTACAAGCTTAACAATAACCTTGGTAATAACGCCAAGTGTACCTTCAGCGCCAGTAAACAATTTAGTCATATCATAGCCGGAAACGTCTTTTACGTTTTTACCGCCGCAGTTCATTACTTCGCCATTAGCAAGTACTACTTCCATACCCATTACATAATGCTTTGTAACACCATACTTCAGTCCGCGTAAGCCGCCGGCATTTTCGGAAACGGTTCCGCCGAGAGTAGCTGTTTTAACTGTACCGGGATCAGGTGGATAAATCAAGCCGAACTTAGCAGCCTCGGTGTTTAAGTCACCGACGATAACGCCTGGTTCGCATACAGCAATTAGATTGGCTGGGTCTAACTCAATAATTTTGTTTAAGCGGGTCATAACCATGACGATACCGCCTTTCATAGGGCAGGTACCGGCAGAAAGGTTAGTGCCCGAGCCGCGGGTATAAACAGGAATCTTGTTGCTGTTTGCCAATGCTAAGATTTTTGAAACTTCTTCAGTATTGGCAGGTCTAACTACTGCATCAGGCAGATTCTGGAACCCAGGAGTTGCATCATAGGAGTAGCTGTACAGGTCTTCGGGGCTGGTCATAATATACTCCTGACCAACAATCTTAGTTAATGCATCAATGATTTGACTTTGCATTTTCTCATACTCCTCTACCAAATTATTTTAAATTTTATAATATAGAATAAATTTACTACTAATTATAGTTTGGACGAAAAATGTCAAATTGTAAATCAGGCAGACTAGGTAAATGAGCGTAGGGGATATCCCTACAATTACTTAAAGAATACCTTACCAACTGTGGATTAGGTGCTGATAAGCTTATACTTAATTGCGTAGTTGACTAATTCGGACTTCTTGCGCAAACTGAGTTTATTCATAACGCGTGAGCGATATGTGTCTACAGTTTTAGCGCTAATTGAAAGTAAATCAGCAATTTCACTGTTAGAATAACCTTGTGCCAAAAAACGGAGAACTTCGCGTTCACGTATGCTTAAGAGAACATAGGGATTGCGAATATCCGGTTCGACTGCAGCAGTATGCAATAAACTCTCAATTAAAGTCTGGGAGACTTTTTCGTTAAGATACATTTTGCCTGAATGAATCTTAACGATGCCTTCGATTAACTCTGTGTCGGCAGATTTTTTGAGTACATACCCATCAGCGCCTGCCCGCATTACTTCCTTAATATATTCTTCATCGTCGTACATCGTTAAGACAAGTACACGGCAGGTTAGGTTGCGTGAACGGATTTCTTTTAAGCAATCTACTCCGTTCATGTCGGGCATTGATATGTCCAGGATGAGGACGTCTGGTTTTAGTTCTTCAACCATTTTTATCGCCTCTAACCCGTCACCTGCTTCACCGATAACTTCAAACTGCGGAGAGCAGTTAAGCAGTGCTTTTAATCCAGACCGTAAAACTGCGTGATCATCGGCAATCACTATTCGTATAGTTTCCACAATAACATCGGCGCAATAAGCTTTCTTTCAAAAGCACGCCTCCTCCTTTCGCTAAAATTTAGCGGGTAGGGCCAAGTACTTATAGTTAAACTTATCACAATTTGATTTTTAAGTAAACAAGTGAGTTTTGCCAAAATTGCTTCTTTTCACGCTAATTGTTAACCATTTTGTCTGGTATTGACAATTAATAGCGGGTTTGCTAAATTTAAATCAAGTTAGCAAGCTCCGCTGTAAAAGGCAGGAAGGTTGTGAATATGGAAACCATTATGAGTATTGATGTCGGTCGAGCAGCGATTAAGATTTGCATAAGTGAGACCCGGCAGGATGAACAGCAAATACGCGAAATTTTGCTTAGACGAGGTATAAATTCTGTAGCTGTAGATTTTGGCGGTGAATTTGTGCCGTCCGTTAAAAAAATTATTGAACGGGCGGTGGTTGCTGCTCAACGTCAGGGTTTAGTCGCTGCAAATCACGTTGGTGAGGGTGCTGTAGCTGGTGCGGCGCGAGCAGCGCTTGAGCAAATTTCACCAATGGCGGTAGGCCTTAATGTAGGCGGTAAAATCGGTATTGCCCGTCATGGTGAACATTTATGTGTTGCTATTTATTGCGGGGTTGGGATGCTGAATCTAAATGAGGTCGCTATAGGGTTGGCGCATCGATCATTACCAGTTTAACAGTAATTATTTTAATCGAGCAGAAGAACTGCTCGATATTTTTTTGTCTAAATTCTGCCTATATAAATAAATTTTGATTTTATTGTAAAAAATAGTTACAAAGCATTGAAGGAGGTAGAGCTGTGTCAAATAATGGCGATCAAAAATTGATAAAAAGTACTGACCCTGTCAGCAAAGGCGATGTTGAGTCGGTGTTAGGAAAAGGTGATGCAAGCGCCACCAATAATCCTGATGATCATTTTGATGTTCACCAAAATCAACGTAAGTACTATGATATCGAAAAGTCCCCGACTTCGATGGAAGATGTCCACAAATGGCAGCGTCAGCATATAAAAGTGCATGACCAAAGTAAGGAAGGCTTTCCGCTAAATGTAATTATTGATCCGGCCATGCGCGAAATGTATCAGCATGTTCATGCTCAAGGCTTGACTAATGTATTTGACCGGTTTGAACAACAGGAGAAAATTCGCTGTAATTTCTGCGCGCAAGGCTTGTCTTGCCAATTATGTGCAAACGGCCCTTGTCGTATTAACGCAAAAGTACCGCGTGGCAACTGCGGTGTTGATGCTCATGTAATGGTTGCCAGAAACTTTGTTTATCGCCATGTTACGATTGGAACGGCCGCTAATATTTTTCATGCCCAGCAGGCGGCCCGTACTTTAAAGGCAGCCGCGGAAAACCCAAACAGCGGCCTTAAGATTCGAGATACGAATAAACTTTTGAAATACGCCGAGATGGCCGGCTTAAATAGTCATGAGGACGTAAACAAAGTCGCCGTTAATTTTGCCAATTTTATTATGGAAGATATGGGGCGGCCATACTGGGAGGAATCTAAGCTTGTACAAGCCTTTGCGCCACCTAAACGTCAGGAGCTTTGGCGTAAATTAAAGCTTTACCCAGGCGGAGGATTTAGCGAAGTAGCTACAGCTCAAACAAAATGCATGACTAACCTAAATGCAGACCCAATTGACTTCTTACTGACATCGGTGCGTTTAGGGGTTGCTAACGAATATCAGGGATTATTCGCACTCGATACTCTCCAGGAAATTTTGATGGGTACGCAAAGAATTCGCACCGCCAAGCAAAACATGGGTCTGCTGAAGAAAGACATGGTCAACATCATAACGAACGGGCACATGCCTCTTACTGCGCATGTTGTTGTTGAACTTGCTTCGACCCCGGAATGGAAGGAAAAAGCCAGTAAGGCTGGTGCTAGCGGCATCCAAATTCTCGGCCATGTATGCGAAGGTCAGCAGCTTTTAAATTATGAGGATACCGGCAAAATGAGCGCTTACGGTGGACAAGAAGGCGAGTGGCTGTCGGAAGAGTATCTGTTAGCTACTGGTGCGGTAGATTTATTTATGTTTGATTATAACTGTACGATTCCTACCTTGCCGCTTTACGCAAAGCGGTTTGGTACTACAATGGTCAGTACGCATGAAGTTATTCGCATGCCAGGCACTGAAGTAGTTGAATTTAAACCTGAAGAAATGCGCAAACAAGCCGAACAAATTTTAGATATGGCAATTGCAGCTTATGCTAAACGGAAAGCAGAGAATAGGGAAGTTTACATTCCGCCGCATGTTTCGGATTGTATGATCGGTTTTAGCACTGAATCAGTAAAAGAAGCATTGGGAGGATCATGGAAACCACTTATTGACGCCATTGTCGAAGGTAAGATTCGTGGCATAGCGACGATAGTTGGCTGTACAACTGCTCGTTACGGGCAGGGTGGCAGTAACATTTTTAGGATTGCCAAGGGCTTAATTGAGAAAGATATTCTTATTCTGTCCGGTGGTTGCACATCTTCGGTAATGGAATATACCGGTTTAGCCGATCCTAAAGCTGCCGAAGAATGCGGTCCTGGGCTTAAGGCGGTATGTAAGGCGCTTGGAATTCCACCAGTGTTGTCCTATGGGGCTTGTGTGGATATTGGTAAGATGACACAAACTGCTAAAGAAATAGCAGATACCCTCGATGTCGATACCAATATGCTTCCGATTGTTATCGGCGCGCCGGAATATCTTGAGCAAAAAGCTGTAGCTGATGCCTGTACGGCAATTGCGCTCGGCTGGTTAGTGCATGTTGCACCAGTTCCTTCTGTGACCGGCAGTGATGTTGTTGTTAAGACACTGACTGAAACCACTGAGACACTCGGTCTTGGAAAGCTTACTGTTGAGGTTAGTGCTGACAAGACGGTACAACTATATGTCGATCACATTGAAAAGAAACGTAAAGAGCTAGGTATTTAAACTTAGAGCGCTCCTTTTGGAGCGCTCTAAAAAGTTAGGAATTCAAAGAATATGCTTAGAGGTATTTTATTATCGTATGTGGAAAATAGTGGATAAGTATAAAGGGGGAGTACTATGAAAAAGGTAGTTAATACATCAATGGCTCCGCAGGCCATTGGACCGTATTCGCAGGCAATAAAAGCTAATGGTTTTTTGTTTGTTTCCGGCCAAATCCCACTTGATCCGGTAAGCGGTCAGCTTGCCTACGGCGGCATCGAGGTGCAAACCCATCAAGTCCTCAAGAATCTGAGCGCGATTCTTGCGCAGGAGGGATTAACGTTTGATCATGTTGTTAAGACCGGCGTTTTTCTACAGGATATGAATGATTTTGCAGTGGTTAATAAGGTTTACGCTGAATATTTTAAGAACGAGCCGCCTGCCAGAGCCTGCGTCCAAGTAGCCCGGCTGCCGCGTGATGTTGGAGTAGAAATCGAGTTAATTGCGGCTTACAATAAGTAAAATGGATAAGGTGGACCTAAATAATCTAGGTCCACCCTTATTCATTCTCCGACTTCCTTGTTTTCGCGCTGATTTATCCGCTGACCATAGCGACCGCAAAGCGCAAAGAGAATTAAACCGATAATGATAACGGCAAGGCTGGTTAGCTGAGCTGATTTAAGGCCGAATAGCAGCGTCCCGTAGTCACCCCGTATATATTCTAGGAAAAACCTGGCCGTTGAATATAGTACCGCATATAAGATGAAAGCTTGACCTTTAGCATGGTTAGTTGTACGAAATAGTAGCAGCAGAACAAAGATTATTATATCAATTTGTCCTTCCCAAATCTCGGCCGGCCATAGCGGCTGATTGCCGTAAGTCTGATAAGCCAAAGTAGTAGGGGGATAAATTATTCCATACGGTCCGCCGGTAGGGTGACCAAAAGCATCACCATTCAATAAATTAGCCATTCTGCCGATTGCCTGACCGATTATTACTGCCGGAGCGGCAACAATATCAGCAAATGCCCAAGTGTCTATCTTGTGATACTTAGTATATATATAGCCGGCAATTGTTCCGAATAGGATGCCGCCCTGGATGGCCATACCGCCTTGCCAAACAAAGGGAATTTCTAGTAAATGATGTTGGTAGTAGCCCCAATCAAAAAAGAATACGTCCCAAAGGCGGGCTCCGACAAGACCAGCCAAACCGCAGTAAATACCCATATCAGGCACATGATGATGCCAACGTCCGTCCTGCTTAGCAAAAAAATAAGCAGCACCAGTTGCCAGGATAATACTAAGGCTTAATATTAAGCCGTATGTTCGAACCGGAAAATCACCGATAAAGAAGAGATATTGGTGCATTAAAAACCTCCACTGTAATAGCGACCAAAATTACTTTAAAAAGGTCAGCATCTGTTTAATAATTTCTTCAACTTTTTTCTTATCAACTGGTTTCTCGTCATGATCGCCGCATAAGCAATCGACAGCATTGTTTTCTAATATATAGACGCCAATTTTTTCAATGGAGGCTCGCACTGCTGACAACTGAATAAGTATATTTGGGCATGGCTGGCCTTCTTCGACCATGCGCTCAATACCGGCAATGTGGCCTCTGGCATTTTTAAGGCGGCTGAGGACTTCGGATTTCGGATCTGTATCTGAACTATTATGCACACTAACGCCTCTTTCTATTTTTTGGATTTTATATATTATAAGGTATTTCCCTGGTATTATCAAGCAATCGCTCCAATGATAAAGATAATAAATAAGGCCGCGAACCTGTATCGCAGCCTTAGGAATAAGTAGATAAATTATATTGTTTTCATCCATTCTTCAAATTTACCCATAAGCTCGCTCTTTGCATTGTCAACTTCGGCGCCATGCCATTCTTGGCCGGTATCGCCATCATACCATACATCTTTGTTAGTAAAAGAATCTGTGGGATAAAGCTTTTCTTTGAGCGTCGCATACATGTCATCAACGATACTTTGTTTTAACGTTTTTCTAGCTGCTCGGCAGCCTGTTTTTTCGGTCGTAGTTACCTGAATGCCTGTATCATCGGCGCTAATTTCAATAAGACTGAGAAGTTTCCCATGCTGATTAGCTGTATTAATAGCCTGTCGGGCTGCAGCGGCAGCTTGTTCACGCGTGATACTGTCATCAGATACCGTTACTCTGACATTGCCAATGATTAATTTGTACATAACGCACCTCCTCATCAGCATTTATATGCCGCTAAATAAGATATAGAACAACGTATTGACGTATTGGCGAAAGTTGACTTTTCATAACAACTGGGATATAATTATGTCTAAAATCCTTAGAAATGGATTAGTAAGCTTGAATTGCGGTTCAGAAAGCTGGCGGTAGATGCGAGCCAGTCTGCCTAGAGCTGAACTCACCATGGAGGAGCAGTCGCGACGATTGAAGTGACTGACGTTTAACCAGCGTTAAGGGGTTATTAAGAGGGCAGCACACTGCTGCCAATCAGGGTGGTACCGCGGGAAAAACTCGTCCCTGGCTAATAGCCAAGGGCTTTTTTTATTTGTCTTCATTGTAAATATTTGGAGGAACATATTTAGGAGGATTAAAATGGAAGAAAGATATACACCGCGCGAAATAGAGGCTAAATGGCAGAAAGCTTGGCAGGAAGAAAGTGCTTTTAAAACCGAACTGAACCGCCAGCGGCCCGAATATTACGTACTAGAAATGTTTCCATATCCTTCCGGAAACCTACATATGGGTCATGTACGCAATTATTCAATAGGTGACGTAATAGCGCGCTTCAAAGTAATGCAAGGCTATAATGTACTTCATCCGATGGGCTGGGATGCTTTTGGCATGCCCGCCGAGAATGCTGCCATTAAGAATGGCATACATCCATCAGCATGGACATGGGATAACATTGCAAATATGCGGCGTCAGCAGCAGGAACTTGGACTTTCTTATGACTGGGACCGAGAAGTGGCTACTTGTCATCCTGATTATTATCGTTGGACGCAGTGGTTGTTCTTATTATTTTATGAACGCGGCCTGGCTTATAAAAAGAAAGCGGCGGTTAACTGGTGTGAAGAATGTAATACAGTTTTAGCTAATGAACAGGTAATTGACGGTCACTGTTGGCGGTGTGATTCAGCTGTTATTAAAAGAGAACTTGAACAATGGTTCTTTAAGATAACTGACTATGCTGATAGGTTACTGGAGGATTTAAAAGAATTAAAGGGCTGGCCTGAGCGCGTTAAGATTATGCAGGATAATTGGATCGGCCGAAGCGAAGGCGCCGAGTTTAGTTTTGAAGTGCCTGAAATTAACGAGAGAATCCCGGTATTTACAACAAGACATGACACGGTTTTTGGTGTAACCTATATAGTGCTAGCGCCAGAGCATCCGTTGGTTGAAAAACTTATTACCGGAAAAGAAACTGCGCCGGCCGTACGTGATTTTGTAGAGAAAGTTCGTAATATGAGTGAAGTAAGCCGAACTTCCAACGATTTTGAGAAAGAGGGCATGTTTACCGGCGCCTATGCACTGCATCCATTTACAGGAGAAAAAATTGAAATATGGGTTGCAAACTATGTGCTGTTTGAATACGGAACAGGTGCGGTTATGGGGGTTCCTGCCCACGATGAACGCGATTGGCAGTTTGCGACCAAATATGGATTAAAGAAGAAGCTTGTTGTGCAGCAGCCTAATAGTCAAATGACCATCGAAACTATGGAGAATGCTTATAGTGGCCCGGGTATTTTAGTAAACTCTGGTCAGTTTGATGGCATGGAGAATGAAGCAGGTAAAGTTGCCATTGCTAAATGCTTTGAAGAGAAAGGCATTGGTAAACGACGCATTAACTACCGCCTGCGTGATTGGCTTGTTTCCCGGCAACGTTATTGGGGAGCGCCTATCCCCATAATCTATTGTTCGGAATGCGGTATAGTACCTGTGTCTAAAGATCAACTGCCTGTTATGCTGCCAGATAACGTGGGATTTGAAGGCGGTTCCGTGTCCCCGTTAACAAGTGTTGAAGAATTTGTAAATTGTGCATGTCCAAAATGCGGCGGACAAGCTCGCCGCGAAACTGACACGATGGATACCTTCATTTGTTCGTCGTGGTATTACATGCGCTACACCGATCCAGATAACACCTCTTTACCGTTTGACGCTTCCAAAGCTAACTACTGGATGCCTGTCGACCAGTATATAGGCGGTATTGAGCATGCAATACTCCATCTTTTATATTCGCGGTTTTTTACAAAGGTTCTGAAAGATGCCGGTTTAATTAACGTCAATGAGCCATTTAAAAACCTCCTAACACAAGGTATGGTAATCAAAGATGGTGCCAAGATGTCCAAGTCAAAAGGCAATGTAGTTTCGCCTGAAGAGATAGTTGGCAAGTACGGCGCTGATACAGCAAGGCTCTTCATTTTGTTTGCCGCACCGCCTGAACGCGATTTAGAATGGAGCGATCAGGGTGTCGAAGGTGCATATCGTTTCTTAGGACGCGTCTGGCGGATAGTCGGACACTATGAAACATTTATCAGCGAAGAAGACACTAGTGATTATAGTAATCTTACTAAATCTGAACGTGAATTGCGGCGAATGCTCCATAACACGATTAAACGGGTAACAGACGATGTCGGCAACCGTTATAACTTCAATACAGCCATAAGCGCCATCATGGAATTGGTTAATTTTATGTATAATGTTAAAGAACAGAATGAAAAGATTTCGTCAAGTGTTGCGCGCGAGGTAATATCCGGACTGTTAAGGCTGCTGGCGCCATTTGCCCCGCATATGACTGAAGAACTATGGAGCTGTGTAATAAAAGAAGGCAGCGTCCATAAACAATCCTGGCCAGCTTATGATGCTGAGGCAGCTAAGATAGATGAAGTTGAAGTAGTACTGCAGATCAATGGTAAAGTTCGAGACAAGCTTGTAATTTCTGTAGGACTGAGCCCGAAAGAAATGGAAGAAAAAGCCCTCCAGCAGGATAAGGTTAAAGAAATGCTGGAAGGCAAGCAAATCGTAAAAGTTATCTGTGTTCCGCAAAAGCTAGTCAATATTGTTATAAAGTAATTACAAAAAGAGGGAATTCACATTAAAGTGAAGTTCTCTCTTTTTTTGTGCTATTTGATAGACAGAAAAAGGAAATTGGCGCAATTTGCCGAAATATTACGAAAAAATTGATTGGAGGAGAGGATGGTGGACGAACAGAAAAAAAGATTGCTGC
The DNA here is from genome assembly GCA_012523975.1 of Veillonellaceae bacterium. NCBI lineage: Bacteria > Bacillati > Bacillota > Negativicutes > Veillonellales > Veillonellaceae > Veillonellaceae bacterium. Next base: position 84,378 of record JAAYSF010000071.1, on the reverse strand, counting down.
TGCTTGCAACACTTACAGTTATAATCCTTTGCGGCAGCTGTTATGCCTATTGGCAGAAAAACTCAGCACCTGAAAGCGTTGCGGTTCCGACAAACCTGAAAGCAAACAAGGAAAGCAGAGTTAATCAGGAGGAGTTAACAGTCTATATTACCGGGGCAGTCATGCAGCCAGGCGTTATTAAAGTACAGGCTGGTACTCGAATTATTGATGTAATCAATGCAGCTGGTGGCTTAGCGCAGGGAGCTGAGGTGAGTAAACTAAATTTGGCTAAGACAGTAAAAGATGGCATGCATATTAAAGTGTCAGGCGGTGCCGAGCTGCCTAGAACAGCAGTCCGTAACGACTCAAACAGAGCTGCAGGAAATAAAATAAATATTAATACAGCAACCAAGGGCGAATTAGATAAGTTGCCGGGAATCGGGCCAACGCTTGCGCAAAGAATAATAGATTACCGCCAAGCCAATGGGCATTTTAAGAATATAGCTGACATAAAAAAAGTGTCTGGAATAAGCGAAAAACGCTATAACAAGCTGAAAGATAATATAAGCATATAGCTATGAAAAGGATATCAATAATTTTTACAGCGGCTTTTGCCGCCGGCATTACAATGGCAGACTTTGATGTAATGACAGGGAATTTAGCTTTACTTTATGCAGTGGCTGCTGGTTTGTTTGTTGGTTTTTTAATTGCTGTATTTAGATGGATAAAGGCGGCAGCGATATTGATGGCGGCCCTTTGTATTGTAAGCGGTTTAATTCATGCCTTGCATGTCAGCCAAGTGCCCTTATCAGATATTAGCCATCTAGCCGGGCAGCGCCTTACAGTGGTAGGAATAGTATCAGATATCCCGCAAGTGCTGCCAATTAGCCAAGACAATGTTAAGGTTAGGTATATAATTAATGCTCGTGCTGCTATAACTGAACAGGGCGAGGAAGTACCCGTGACGGGTGGCGTGCTAATTAATATTAATCAAAGAATTAGCCAGCAGATTTTACCTTATGGGACTGAAACTGTAGCAGCAGGCAAACTAACGTTGCCTCACAGCTATGGCAATCCCGGAATGATTGATACTAGCGCTGCTTTAAAGCGGCAGGGAATAACAGCCCGTCTGTCGGCGGCTGATGGCATGATACGGTTTTCTGATGATAATAGTAAGCGGCACTGGCAAAACACCTTATCCGACTGGCGGGAGAATATTACTAAGCGTATGGAGAAGGCCATGCCGCCTGAAACGGCAGCTATTCTAGCCGGAACGCTTTTTGGCGGTTATGCAGGAATACCCAAAGAGGTTATTGCAAGTTTTGCAACTACAGGTATTATTCATATTCTGTCTGTCTCAGGTACACATATTGCCTTAGTAGCGGCGGTAATTTTTTGGTTTGGCTCGCTGTTTAGAATACGACCGGGGATTATTTCCGCTTGGGCGGCTTTTTCCATAGTTATCTATGCCTTGATCTCGGGTTGTACTCCGCCGGTTGTGCGCTCGGCGATAATGGGAATCATCGGACTTGCTGCTGTCGGTCTAGGCAGGGAAAAAGATGCCCCCACAGCCTTGATGATAGCAGCTTTTCTAATGCTTTTGTACCAACCTGGTCTTATATATGATATAAGCTTCCAACTATCTTTCAGCGCTGCCGCAGGACTGATTTTCTTATATCCAAAGACCGTAGCCTATCTTAAGCTATTACCGGCTTGGCTGGCAAAACCTTTTGCAGTGACGCTTGCGGCGCAATTAGGTGTAGTGCCGTTTATAGCTTGGTACTTTAAAAGTTTTTCGCTCAGTTCATTTATAGCCAATCTTATTGCAATTCCAATTATTGAAGCGGCGGTAATATTGGGTTTGTTTACCTCAATTTTGGGAGCGATGCTAGCACCAGCTAACATATTGTGGTATTCCTGCAGTTTTCTCATTAATTTAGTTGTGGTAATAATAGAAAAACTTGCTACTCTGCCGGGGGCGAGTATTTATCTTCCGCCAATTGGCCTTGAGGCTGGGATTGCCTATTATTGTCTGGTAGCCTGGTTATATGGGTATAGGCCAATATGGATACCCTCACTTTCAGATGTTTATAGTAAGTGGTTCAAAGCTAGTACGGTTTTTTCTATAATTATAACTGTGGCTTTTGCCGTTTATATTAACTATCCGCGGCAATTTGCGGTTCACTTTATCGATGTAGGTCAAGGGGATGCAGCATTAATTATTACTCCGCACCGCCGCTCCATTTTAATCGACAGCGGGGGAACACTTGGCGAAGCAACTGATTTCGATGTTGGTGAGCGAGTGGTTTTGCCTTATCTTAAACATTATGGTATATTGGATATCGATTATCTTATATTGACCCATGGGCATCAGGATCATGCTGGAGGAGCATCAGCGGTTGTTTCAGGTATCCCGGTAAAAAATATAATGATAGCGAGAGAAGAGTTTACGCCGGCGCTAAAAAAGCTGATTAACGCGACGCCTGATGCTGTCTTTATTCCGATTTACCAAGACCAGCAAATCATGCTTGACGGCACAAGAGTTTCAATAATCCTTGATGGGATTAGAGACCAAGCAAAATCAAATAACGAAAGCTCGGCGGTAATTAAAGTTACTTATGGCAGTCATAGTTTCCTATTCACAGGAGACCTAGAGGCTAAAGGTGAGCAGGAGATTTTAATTAAAAAACTGCCGGTGAGATGCTCAGTGTTAAAAGTCGGACATCATGGCTCTAAAACCTCATCTACTCCCGAGTTTTTAGCGGCAGTCCAACCCCAATATGCTGTAATATCTGTCGGTTATAACAATAGGTTCGGTCATCCACATCCCGATGTGATAAAAAGGCTAACTGAGCGGAACATCGAAACCTACCGAACGGATCAGCATGGGGCAATAATCTTTCAATCAGATGGAGAGAACTTACATATTGAGACGTTTCGAGGCTTAAAATGAGGTTACTCCCCTCGTATAGGAGAGCAAATGAATCATACAGATGTTTTACGTGAGATAAAAAACAAGCAAATAAGGTCGGTTTACTTGCTTTACGGTGAAGAAACTTATTTTACCCGCCAATTGGAAAAGGCGATTATTGATGCCGTGCTTACCCCCGAAGAATGTGATATGAATTTGGTTGTATTTAATCAAGATCCGCCTTTTCAGGAATTAGTTACTTTAATAGAGACTATTCCTTTTCTGGGGGGGAGAAATGTCATTGTTATACGGGGAACGTCATTGTTTAAGGCACGAAGAGGCAGTAATGATGAGAACCAACCTTCTTCCGGAAGTAATGATGAACAGTTAATCAGACTTCTGAGTAATATGCCCGACTACAGTCATCTTGTGATGTCAACTACCGACAAGGTTGATAAACGGCGTAAGTTGTTCAAGACAGTTGAGGCATATGGAATAGCTGCGGAAATGGCACCTTTGAAGCTAGGGGATATCAGAGGCTGGCTAAATACTAAGCTGGTATCGCTTAATAAAAACATGGCACAAGATGCTATTGAACATCTACTGGGGGCCATTGCGTTGATGCCGCAGATTTCACTCAGCTTTTTGGACAATGAAATAGAAAAGTTGGCGCTTTATTCGGGGAACCGGAATATAACTCTTGAGGATACAGAGCAAGTTTTAGCATCAATACCGGAAGTTTCAGTATTTGTGTTGATTGATGCCTTAAGCCAGAAACAAAAAGCTAAGGCATTAGAACTGCTGAATCAGCAGCTTGCAGCCGGAGATCATCCCTTAAGGATATTGGCGTTGCTCGTAAGGCAGATAAGAATGTTGTGGCAGGCAAAAGAACTGGCAGCACAAGGCATCAATGCTAGAACGTTAGCAGCATCTATCGGTGTACCGCCTTTTGTGGGCGAAAAAGTCCTCCGCCAAAGCCGAAACTTTTCTCATAAGACTTTAAAGGAAGCTCTATTGGCGCTGGCGGCCGCAGACTATGAGTTGAAAGCCGGCAAATCCGATAATATAGCGCTTGAAAGAATTATAATTGAATTGTGCCAATAGCAAAAAAAATAAGCCTTTCAGTTAAGGCTTATTTTTTATAGCTTACATACTTAGTAAAAAGACTTGGCAAAGCCAAGTCTTTTCTTATGCTAAAGCTTGTATTTTGGTAGCTAGGCGAGACTTTTTACGAGCAGCGGCATTTTTATGAATAACGCCTTTGGCGACAGCTTTATCAATGATACTGCTTGCTTCGGTCAGGAGGTTTTTAGCCTCGTCGGCCTTACCGGCATCAATAGCTTCCAGAACTTTACGGGAGATACTTCTGATAGCTGTTTTAACCGGGAAGTTACGGGCGCGCCGTTCAGCATCAGTTTTTACACTGCGGATAGATGACTTAATATTTGGCAAGTATTTCACCTCCTTGCGAGCATGTTTACCTAAAATATTCTAGCACGTACTTATTCAAAAAGCAAGTAATAATTCATAGTTATTCAAAGAATATTGGCAGTAAAGACAAGGAATTATTAACCGGAGACTCGACGGCAGGTCGGTAGTTGTATAGGGCGCCCATATTTAGGAAAAGATAATGGCAAACTTAGTATTAAAGCAGTTTCCTAATAGTAATTAAGAGGTGAAATACATGAATTATGCTTTAAACAGCCCCCGCACAGACTTAGCCCTGGAAGCTCGTGAAATGCTTACTAAACGGGTTGAGCAAACTATTCCCGGAGTTCAAATGGAGACGGCCGAGGACGAAGAAGTTATTATTACCCGTGTCAATATTACTACTCCGCAAGCTGAACAAATGATGGGCAAAATGCGTGGTAAATATATCACAATTGAAGCTCAAGGTTTACGCTATAAAAATACTCCCCTGCAGGAAAATGTAATGAATCACTTAGCGCATGAACTCGCTGCCATGGCAAACTTACCGCTAAACGCAACGGTTTTGGTAGTTGGACTTGGCAACTGGAATGTAACCCCAGATGCATTAGGTCCTCGGGCTGTTGATAAAATTGTTGTTACCCGTCATCTACAAGAAATGCTCTCACCTGAGCTAAAAGGCGGTGTAAGATCGATATGCGCTATTGCGCCAGGGGTTCTAGGCATTACCGGTATGGAAACGGCTGAGATAGTTGCCGGGATAGTAGGTAAGATTAAGCCCAACCTGGTGATTGCTATCGATGCTCTTGCAGCGGCGTCTAGCCATCGTGTAATTACTACAGTACAGATTGCTAATACCGGTATCCACCCCGGGTCTGGAGTTGGTAACAAGCGTTTTGGTTTAACTCAAGAGTCACTAGGGGTTCCGGTAATAGCTATAGGGGTTCCTACCGTTGTACATGCCTCAACTATTGCCATGGATACTATTAATACCTTGCAGCAGCATGCTTCATTTGCGAGATACTTTAAAAGTATGGAGAATCTATCAGATAACGATCGCCAAGTTATCGTACGCCAGGTATTGCCAGAGACACTGGGCGATCTCATGGTAACACCAAAAGAGGTAGACAGGCTTATAGCCGACATTGCTGACGTTGTAGCTGGGGGGATAAACCAGGCGATGCATCCTAATATCGACTATGAAAATATTCACATGTACTTACACTAGTTAATTGTACACTCAAAGCAACATAGCCATTATGGTTTTTAATAGGTGAGTAATATCGTTTTGTTGCCAGGCATATACATTGTATGTAAACAATAACAATGACAGCTAAATCGTGGTTGTCACGGGAGGCAGCAATGTTATCGAGACGGCAACGCAAACAATATTACTCACGAAGTCGCGTAATCATAGTTAGCATTCTCGCAGGATTGTTTTTTCTTTTATCAGCGTGGGCGTTTCTTGTCCGGTCAGCTGTAGCTGTGCCGGCTGTGCCGGTATCAGCAGCATTAGGAGCTGATATTCTAAAAAAACAGGAACTAAAATGGCCCAACTGGGGTGAAGTGCTATTCTCGGGTCTGCCGCGATTTGATAAACAAGAGAAGACTACGGAAATAGTTAAAAAAGATTTATCAGTCCAGCATGTTTTACGGGGCGTAGTTATGCTGTTTACTGGTATCGATATAAAAGATATCCGCTCGCTATTTCATAGCGAAATTCCTATGATAAGCGTATTAAAGATAAGCCCCAAAAGTATCAGTACTACAACACTGCCGAACTTTCCCAAGTTTGACCCTGCGAGCCTAATGCCAAAAGGCAAACCGTTAGTCGGCGTTTACCATACCCATACTGCTGAAAGCTTTATCCCTAACAGCGGCGTCACTCACCGGCCAGGCGGGCAGAGGGGTGAAATTGTCGGGGTAGGTGAGTCACTGGTCAAGCGGCTGAAAAAGCATGGTGTTCCGGCTGTGCAATACACAGACATCCATGACTATCCAAGCTTCATGAAGGCATACGGGGTCTCTGAGGGCACTGTAAGAAAAATGTTGCAAGAGCACCCATCAATACAAATGATATTTGATATTCACCGAGATGCCGATAAAAAGGAAAATAGTACTATAGTTATTAACGATGTATCGGCTGCTCGAATATCGATAGTGGTTGCCACAGGACAGCAGGATCTTATTCAGCCTCATTGGCAGGAAAATCATGCATTTGCTAAATTAATTGATGCTAAATTAAACCAGCACTATCCGGGACTTTCAAAGGGAATCCATCTCGTTGATTGGCGCTATAATCAGCATTTACATCCACGTGCTCTTTTAATTGAAGTTGGGTGCCAGGAAAACACTAAGGAAGAGGCCGACCGAAGCATAGAAATGCTAGGAGATGTAATTGCAGAGATAATAGCCGAGAATAATAGTTAAAGTTGGAAACAGGAGAAGATATGTTTATCCGCCCGACATCAACAGAAACGGCCGTTATATTTCGTGGTGTGGCTGCTCTAATGCTTGCAGTGGTTTTTGGCGTCACACTTGCAGAGAACCAACTAAATAATCTAACGCATCGCCATGAGTATGTTCAGGCTATCAACCTAAAACGCGATACAACAGGGGCCTATTCATTTTATCTGTTGGGATCAGAATACAGCATCCGGGCTGTTTATAATGTAGCCCGGATTTCTCATGATGATGAAAAAATAGACATCGAGGCTGCAGGGCATAAAATTATTATACCTACAGCAATAGATTGGAACTATTTTAGGGCATTATGTAATCTGTGGCGTCAGCAATTCATTGGCGAGGCATTGCAATTCAAAAAATCTTTTGAGGGGCATTTGCAGGACTTTAGGTTAAAGAGCAGATACTATATTGAGCAGTACCGGCATGAGTTTAGGTAGCACTTGCAGCCTTCAAGCTCCAATGCTATAATTTGATACAGCATTATATTAGGTGTTTATTGGCAAAGTTCCCGCAAAAAAGGGTACAGCCGACAGAGAGGAGGATTTATGAATAAAGCAAATATCCGCAACTTTTGCATTATCGCCCATATAGACCATGGAAAATCGACTTTAGCCGACCGACTGCTGGAGCATACCGGCGCCCTCTCTGCCAGGGAGATGGAAAACCAGGTCTTGGATCAAATGGACCTAGAGCGTGAACGCGGTATTACTATCAAAGCACATGCAGTAAGGTTGGAGTATATCGCAAAAGATGGACAAGTATATATGTTAAATCTTATCGACACGCCAGGCCACGTTGACTTCACTTATGAGGTTTCACGAAGCCTGGCAGCCTGCGAGGGTGCGTTGTTAGTTGTCGATGCTGCGCAAGGAATAGAGGCTCAGACATTAGCCAATGTCTATTTAGCGTTGGAACATGACCTAGAAATTATTCCAGTGATAAACAAGATTGATCTACCGAATGCCGACCCTGACAAAGTCAAAAATGAGATTGAAGAGGTAATCGGTCTGGACGCCTCAGACGCAATCTTGGTAAGCGCCAAAACCGGCATCGGTATTGACGAAGTTCTTGAAGCTATCGTGAATAAGATTCCGGCGCCGGTAGGAAAGGCCGATCAACCTTTAAGCGCATTGATTTTTGATTCACATTTTGATGCCTACAAGGGTGTTATTGCTTATGTTAGAGTTATGGAAGGCACAATTAGGCCGGGAATGAAACTGAAAATGATGGCTACTGACAAAAAGCATGAAGTTACCGAGGTGGGGGTGTTCCGTCCCTACTTGGATAATATTAAGGAGTTAAGTGCCGGACATGTCGGTTTTGTTGCCGGGAGTATAAAAAACGTTAAAGATGTACGGGTCGGTGATACAATTACCAATGCTGACAATCCTATTTCGAAGCCTCTGCCCGGTTACCGCAAAATAACTCCGATGGTTTATTGCGGTTTGTACCCGGTAGAAAGCAACGAATATGAATCTTTGCGTGATGCTTTGGAAAAACTTCAGCTGAATGATGCTTCATTGTTGTTTGAACCTGAAACTTCGGTAGCGCTTGGTTTTGGTTTTCGCTGCGGCTTTTTAGGACTTCTGCATATGGATGTTATTCAAGAAAGGCTTGAACGTGAGTATAATCTCGGTTTGATTACTACAGCGCCGAGTGTTATTTATAATGTATTTAAAACTAACGGGGAAATGATTGCTATTGACAACCCGTCTAAGTTGCCTCCGGTGACTGAGATTGACCATATCGAAGAACCGTTTGTAAAAGCCACTGTAATTGTTCCTAACGATTTTGTCGGCGCAGTTATGAAATTGTCACAGGAAAAACGCGGTGAGTTTAAGGACATGAAATACCTCGATACGACCCGTGTAATGCTGACCTATCATTTACCGCTGAGCGAAATTATCTATGATTATTTTGATCGCCTCAAGTCCTCAACGCGCGGTTATGCGTCACTTGATTATGAGTTTTATGGCTATCAAACATCGCAGCTTGTCAAGCTAGATATTCTCTTAAACGGAGAACCTGTTGACGCACTATCGGTCATTGTTCATCGTGATAAGGCAGTAGCTCGGGGGCGCCAGCTTACCGAAAAATTAAGGGGAATTATCCCAAGACAAATGTTTGAAATTCCAATTCAAGCAACTATCGGCAATAAGGTAATCGCCCGGGAAACCGTGCGAGCAATGCGTAAAGATGTGTTAGCTAAATGCTATGGCGGCGATATTTCGCGGAAACGTAAATTGCTAGAGAAACAAAAAGAGGGCAAAAAGCGCATGAAGCAAGTTGGCAGCGTAGAAGTTCCCCAAGAGGCTTTTATGGCCATCTTAAAAATTGACTAAAAAGTAAAAGCGAGGTAACTATGAATTTAGGACTGTACCTCCACATTCCATTTTGCCGACAAAAATGCTTATATTGCGATTTTCCTTCATATACTAATATGGAATATTTATACAATGACTATGTTGCCGCCTTGAGCCGGGAAATTGCCGCTCAAGGCGGTATTTGTGCACATCATACAGTAGACACTATTTATATTGGCGGCGGAACGCCGACTTTGCTGTCAAACCAGCAAATTGGAACAATTATGAACAGTATCCGGCTGAACCTTAATCTGGCAGCCGATGCCGAAATAAGCATTGAGGCAAATCCCGGAACAGTCGATTATCATAAGCTTGTCTTTTTAAAAGAGTATGGAATAAACCGTATCAGTTTCGGTGTCCAGTGTTTTTCTGATCGTCTGCTAAGCAAAATCGGCCGAATTCATAGCTCATCTGACGCTGTCGAGACAATTAATATGGCTCGCAAGGCCGGGTTTGATAATATTAACATCGATTTAATGTACGGACTCCCCGGTCAAACAACGAGGGATTTGCGACATAGCATTGAAACTGCTGCTTCCCTTAATATTCAGCATCTTTCAATTTATGGTCTCAAGGTTGAAGAAGACACGCCTTTTGCTGAATTGCAGGTAAGCGGCAAACTAGATCTGCCGAATGATAATGATGAAGAAGAAATGTATGATCTGGCTGCTGCCTTGGCGCCGCACTATGGATATGAGCGCTATGAAATATCTAACTATGCCCGATTGGGCTTTGCATGTAAGCATAATCTTAAATACTGGCGTTACCAGCCTTACCTAGGTTTAGGAGTTTCGGCGCACACGTTTTGGGGTAAGGAAAGAAGAGAAAATACGACTAGTGTGGCTGAATATATCAAGGCCGTTAATGCCGGACGGCCAGCAGTAGATTTCCGAGAAACAATTACAACGCAAAACGCAATGGCTGAATATGTGTTTTTAGCTCTTCGGACGGTATCAGGTCTAAGATATGAAGATTTTAACAGCTACTTCGAAGATGATTTTTTGCAAAGATATCAGGAGGTAATTCAAGATTTAGAGCAGCGTAATCTAATTATTGCAGATTCGCTAGGGGTTCGAATGACTGAAATCGGAATGAAATATGGCAACATTGTATTTCTAGCTTTCATGGCGTAAAAGCGGGGAATATCCTTGACATTGATAAAAAGGAGTGGTATTTTTTTATTAGGTGTTAGCACTCCCTTCGATAGAGTGCTAACAATAGGAGGTGGAATGATGTTAGATGCGCGTAAAAGAAAAATTCTCCAGGCTTTGATTACCGATTATATTTCCACCGCAGAACCTATTGGTTCACGCACCATCGCGCGTAAATACGATCTGGGGGTTAGTCCGGCGACAATTCGTAATGAAATGGCTGACCTTGAAGTTTTAGGATATATTGAGCAACCGCATACATCGGCCGGACGTATACCATCTGTCAAGGGCTATCGTTTTTACGTAGACTCTTTATTATCGCCTGAGCAAGTGAGTGATAATGAAAAGGTACTAATTCAAAACTGGTATAATGCTAAAGTCCGCCGCGTTGAAGAGGTTTTCCAGGAAACTGCTAAGATTATATCGCGAATGACCAAGAATATCTCGATGGTTTTAGCTCCGCAGTTTTCCCAATGTATTTTTAAGTATTTGCAGTTTTTGCCGCTCGACGAGCGCCGGGTAATTCTCGTGGTTGTTACTGACACGGGTTTTGTTGAAAACAAGGTAATAAGTTTTCCGGAAGGTATGACGTTTGCTGATCTGCAGCAAATCGCAGCCGGCATTAACAGCAGATTAGCCGGGTTGCCTTTTGACAAAATAAAATCATCTATTCTACGGGAAATTCAAAATGATATCATACAGGACCGGCGTCTTTTTGATATTGCGCTTGGTGTTCTGCATGAAGCACTATCAGTTGAAAAGAATGAGCGTGTCTATTTAGGGGGCACAACCCAACTTTTAAACCAGCCGGAATTTCGCGATGTTGACAAAGTTAAAGAGCTATTGAATATTCTTGAGCAAGAAAAATTGCTACGTGATATTATGCATGTATCAGATAAAGACGGTATTTCTGTCAAAATCGGCGAAGAAAATAAATATACCGGTATCCAAGATTGCAGTATGGTGCAAGCGACTTATTCAATTGACGGGCAAGTAGTTGGTTCAATTGCTGTTCTAGGTCCGACTAGGATGGAGTACGGAAAAGTCATGGCAATCCTTGAGTTTATGCACGGCCACCTAGAGGAAATACTAAAGAAATATAAAGTATAGGCTATGCCTATACTTACATACGGGAGGATACGGGATGAATTTAAAACAAGCCGGCAGTGCGTCAGAAGTGGATGAGCGTCTGGCGGCACTGTTGACCAATGCAAATGCTGTCCGCGCAATTACAGCGGCAGTTGAAGGAACAATCGGCCCTAAAGGGCTTGATACTATGCTTGTAGATAGATTTGGTGAAGTTATCATCACAAATGATGGTGTAACTATTCTCGATAAAATGGATGTTAATCACCCGGCAGCTAAGATGCTGATTAATATAGCGAAAGCTCAGCAGGCCGAAGTTGGCGATGGTACGACTACCGCCACAATAATGGCCGGGGGCCTGGTATCCGAGGGTGTAAATCAGGTTTTACGCGGCGTGCCAATCGCACGAGTTATTGAGGGCATAAAGTATGGGGTAGCTAAAGCCATCGAAGAAATAAAAGTTAGTGGCCGGCAAGTGACTGATATTAACGATCCAGTTTTGAGAAAGGTTGCCATGATTGCCGGTCGTGAGTACGACGATATCGCCGATTTAGTTGTAAGCGCGGCAAAACTTATCGGAATTGAAAAATTGCGTGAGCCTAATTTTAAGTTATCCGATATTATAACGGCTGAAGAAGGCGCTAACAACGAAGTCTTTATGGGCGTCATTGTTGATAAAGAGCGCATGAATCAAGAGATGCCTTCCGAAATCAGCAATGGTAAAATTCTTATTATTGATGATGCCTTAGAGCCGGAAGAAATTGAAGATGAGGCGCTTAGCACTGAGTCTGGTTTTAAGCGTTATATTGAATTACAGGAAGAGTTCAAACAAAATATAAAGAAAATTGTTGACATGGATGTCAAGATTGTCCTAGTTGATCGCGGTGTTCATGATACCGCCGAAGAGATTCTTACAGATGCCGGCATTATGGTAATTCAGCGGGTGCCCGCTAAAGACCTTAGGCGCACGGCTGAACATGTCGGTGCCAGAATGATTAAACGTACCGGTCTTAAAAAAGAACTTAGCGATATTGAAAAGTATCTGGGCTTTTCAGAAAAAGCCTATGAGGACGAAAAACTCGAACAAGTGAGAATTCTAGGCGGTACCGGTAAACCAATGGCCACTATCTTAGTAGGAGCAGCTACTGAAGAAGTTGTCGGTGAACGTGAGCGTATTGCCAAAGACGCTGCATCGAGCGTACAGGCTGCTGTTAAAGGCGGTTATGTGCCTGGGGGCGGCTCGATAGAGATTGCTATTACTCGGCGGGTTGAAAAAGCTCGGGAGCAACTAAAAGGCATGGCGGCATACGGATTAGACTGTGTCGTAAGTGCCCTGAAGCACCCTCTTTCGCAAATTGTTGAGAACGCAGGTTATAATCCCTTAGAGAAAGTCGAAGAAGTTATTACTGCTCAAACTTCCCAAAATGCTGATTCGCTTGGTATCGACTGTGACACTGGAAAAGTTCATGATATGCTGGCGTTAGGCGTTGTTGATCCAGTGCCAGTCAAATTGCATGCCATAAAAGCAGCCGGCGAAGTTGCAGTGGCGATTCTGCGCATTGATACAATTATTAAAAAGAAAGAAGACGGAACTGCCGAGAGTAAGCCTAAAGCCGTTAATGACGCTGGATTGCCTGATTTTTAAAATATTAGGGCTATTAGCCGGTATGTCCGGCAAAAAAAGTGAACATTATGCGAGGTGACATAATTGACAGAAGAGCTTCGACAAGAACAGAATCAAGCCGACTCAGTTGCTGAAAATGTCGATAAAACGGAATTAAATGATAAAGAGAGTTATGTTGACAACCAAGAAATCAACAAAATATTGGCTGCGATCGAAGAGAAAAATCGCCTATTAGATGAAAGTACAGAGCGCATAAAACGTCTCCAGGCGGATTTTGATAATTTTCGCCGCCGTACCCGACAAGAGAAGGAAGAACTTTCAAATATTGTTGTTCAAGCAATAATTCTAGAATTATTGCCTGTGCTTGACAATTTTGAACGCGCCCTTGCTGCAGGGGAGACTCAAGATGCAGCCGGTTTAAAATCCGGAATAGAATTGATTTTCCGCCAATTGATTGGCATATTGGAGAAAAATGGATTAGCTCCTATACAGGCTGTAGGAGAAACTTTTAACCCGGAACGTCATGAGGCTGTAGCGAGGGTTGAAGATAGTGATAAGGAAGATGGAACTATTACCGAGGAGTTACAAAAAGGCTACATAGTCCGTGGTAGAGTGATCAGACCTAGTATGGTTAAAGTAGCAGTAAACTAATGGATAGTATTAAAGGAGGATTTTACAATGGCAAAGGTTATTGGAATTGACTTAGGTACGACAAATTCAGTTGTAGCAGTAATGGAAGGCGGTGAGCCTATAGTTATTGCTAACGCTGAAGGAAATAGATTAACACCTTCTGTTGTCGGTTTTTCCAAAACGGGAGAACGTCTTGTTGGACAGCTGGCTAAACGTCAGGCTGTTTCAAATCCGGAACGCACAATAAGTTCCATAAAGCGTTATATGGGAACTGACCATAAAGTAAAAATTGACGACAAGGACTATAATCCGCAGCAAATTTCGGCTATGGTTCTGCAAAAACTAAAATCAGATGCTGAAGCTTACCTAGGTGAAACTGTTACTCAAGCAGTTATCACTGTTCCGGCTTATTTTAGCGACAGCCAGCGCCAGGCAACCAAGGACGCTGGTACAATTGCGGGATTAGAAGTATTGCGTATTATTAACGAACCTACAGCCGCATCATTAGCTTATGGCATGGATAAGGGCGATGACCATACAATTTTAGTATTTGACCTTGGCGGCGGTACTTTTGACGTATCCATTCTTGAACTTGGCGACGGCGTATTCGAAGTTAAGGCGACAAGCGGTAATAACCGTTTGGGCGGTGACGATTTTGACGAGCGTATCATGAATTGGTTAATCGCTGAATTCAAGAAAGAAAATGGTATTGACCTTTCTAATGATAAAATGGCTGTGCAACGGCTAAGAGAAGCTGCTGAAAAAGCCAAAATTGAACTGTCAGGTGTTTTAACTACAAATATTAACTTGCCGTTTATTACTGCTGATCAAACTGGACCTAAACATTTGGATCTTAACTTGAGCCGTGCTAAGTTTGATGAATTGACTGCAGATTTGGTAGAAGCGACAATGGGGCCAACTCGGCAGGCGCTTAGTGATGCCGGGCTATCAGCGAAAGATATCGATAAAGTTATTCTGGTTGGCGGTTCTACGCGAATTCCAGCCGTACAGGAAGCAATTAAAAAATCACTTGGCAAAGAGCCGCATCGCGGCGTGAACCCGGACGAATGTGTTGCTATCGGTGCAGCTATTCAGGCCGGTGTACTAGTTGGCGAAGTTAAAGATGTACTTCTCTTAGACGTAACTCCGCTTTCATTGGGCATTGAGACGTTAGGCGGAGTATTCACAAAAATTATTGAACGCAATACAACAATACCAACATCGAAAAGCCAAATCTTCTCAACTGCTGCTGATAATCAGCCGTCGGTTGATATTCATGTGCTTCAAGGTGAGCGGGAAATGGCGTCATATAACAAAACACTTGGACGTTTTGAATTATCAGGTATTCCTCCGGCTCCGCGCGGCGTTCCCCGCATTGAAGTTACCTTTGATATCGACGCTAATGGTATTGTCCATGTATCAGCAAAAGACCTTGGCACCGGCAAGGAACAGAAAATTACAATTACTTCCTCTGGCGGTATGAGCAAAGAGGACATTGAGCGCATGGTCAAAGAGGCCGAAGCTAACGCGGCTGAAGATAAAAAACGCAAAGAAGAAGTAGAAGTTCGAAATAACGCCGATTCACTAGTATACCAAGCTGAAAAAACTATTAAGGAAATGGGCGATAAGGCCGATAAAGCTTTGGTAGATAAGGTTCAGCAGGCTGCTGATAATCTCAAAGAAACGATTAAAGGCGGCGATATCGAAAAGATTAAAGCCGATACCGAAGAACTGACCAAACCGCTTTACGAATTAACTGCAGCTGTTTATAGCAAGACTGAAGGTGCTGAGGGCACTCAAGCGCAAGACCAGCCTCATCAAGGCGCTGGCAAAGACGAGAAAATCATTGACGCTGAAGTAGTTGACGAAGATAAGAAGTAGAGCATAGATTAGTCAAGAACCTAGTAATACAAATGCGACTCCGGCTCTTATACAGGGCCGGAGAGCTATGTTTAAGGACTTTGGGGTATTATCCCAAAATTGTAATAGGATGGTGCAATGTGAGTAAACGCGACTATTATGAGGTTTTAGGCGTATCCAGGACAGCATCAGATGACGAAATAAAGAAAGCGTTTCGCAAACTAGCCCGTAAATACCATCCTGACGTTAACCGTAATAATCCTAAAGAAGCTGAAGAAAAGTTTAAAGAGATCAATGAAGCATATGAAGTATTGTCTGATTCGGGGCGGCGCGCCCAATATGACCAGTTTGGTCACGCGGCATTTGAAGGTGGGGCAGGAGCTGGTCAGCAAGGTTTTGGCGGACCGGGCGGTGGCTTCTCAGATATATTTGATATGTTTTTTGGTCAGTCAGGCTTTGGCTTTGGCGGACGTCAGAATGGTCCGGAAAAGGGCGCTGATTTGCGTTATGATATGGAAATTACATTTGAACAAGCTGCGTTTGGTGTGGAGAATGAAATTCAGATTCCTCGCACCGAGGAGTGTAATGCCTGCCAAGGGACCGGGGCGGCACCTGGAACGCATCCAGAAACTTGTCAGCATTGCAAAGGTACCGGTCAGGTTCAAGTGGTGCAGAATACCCCGTTTGGCCGGATGGTAAATGTCAAGGCCTGTGATCGTTGTAATGGTGAAGGTCGGATTGTCCGTACGCCTTGTAAAGAATGTCACGGGAAGGGCAAGGTTCGCAAGCGGCGAAATATAAAAATAAAAATTCCGGCAGGCGTTGATAATGGGTCACGCTTGCGGGTTGCACACGAAGGTGAGGCGGGGCAGCGGGGAGGCCCTCCAGGCGATTTGTATGTTTATATTTTCGTAAAACCGCACAAACTGTTTACGCGAGAAGGTAGCGATATAATTTGTGATGTGCCGATTAATTTTGTTCAGGCGGCGCTTGGTGATGAAATCGATGTACCTACTCTTGACGGAAAATTAAAGCTCAGGATTCCAGAGGGAACTCAGTCTGGAACCATTTTTAGGCTAAGGGAAAAAGGAATTCCTCACTTGCGAGGCCATGGCCGCGGTGACCAGCATGTCAGAGTTAAAGTGCTTACGCCTCAGAAACTCACCGATAAGCAGAAAGATTTACTCCGGGAATTTGCCAAAACGTGCGGTGACAATGTAAACCCAGAGCAAAAGACCTTTTTCAAGAAGGTAAAAGATGTTTTTGGGGTATAAGTTAACAATTCGGGATAAGGGGGATTATCATGAAATGGGCCGAGATTAGTATTCAGACAAGTCATGAGGCTACAGAGGCCGTAGCTAATATTTTCCATGAGTTAGGCTCAAGTGGTGTAGTCATCGAAGATCCCGAACTTGTAAACTCATATCGTCGCTCAGGTGCTTGGGATTACACTGACATTCCGGAATTTACTGATACCGAGACGGTGACCGTTAAGGCGTATCTGCCGGCCGATGATCAATTGGATGAAAAGCTTCGTTTGTTTAAAAGACTGTTTAATGAATTAGCTGTTCATAACTTAGATCGGGGCAGTGGTATTTTTAATTGTCATGAAGTAAATGAGGAAGACTGGTCTTCAGCTTGGAAAGAATATTTTCATCCTGTGAAGATTGGTGAACGTATTGTTATTAAACCCTCATGGGAAGAGTATCAAGCGAGAGACGATGATCTGGTAATTGAACTCGATCCCGGTATGGCCTTTGGCACGGGTACACACCATACTACCGCGATGTGCTGTCGCTGTCTGGAAGATGTAATTAGACCAGGTGTTACTGTTTTTGATATCGGCACAGGTTCCGGAATTTTGTCAATAGCGGCGGCAAAACTCGGGGCAGCGAAGGTTGAAGCTGTTGATCTTGACTTAGTGGCAGTACGGGTTGCCTGTGAAAACGTTGCTATTAACAATGTCCAAAACATTGTTAAAGTAGCGCAGGGGGATTTGCTGACTGGGATAAACGGCAAAGCCGATGTCGTAATTGCTAACATAATTGCCGATGTTATTATAAAAATGGCTCCTGATATTCCAGATTATTTAAATGATAATGGCTACTTTATTGCTAGCGGCATTATATCTGAACGGTTGAGCGATGTCAGCACCGCCATTGTTGACCAAAACCTTGTAATTGAAAAGGTTTTGGAGGAAGGCGGCTGGGTCGCGGTGGTAGTTAGCAAGGGGGAGCATTAAGTGCGCCGCTTTTTTATCAATTCACCGTTAGCGCCCGAAATTCTGATTACTGGTGACGATGTCCGCCACATTGGCAAAGTGCTTAGAATGCAGGTGGGAGATAGTTGTGTTGTTGTTGCACCCGATGGCAGTGCAGCAGTTGCTGTTATTAAGTCTATTACAAGCAGCGAAGTTATGCTGAGTTTGACAGCCGTCATCGATGATAATAAGGAGCCGCCAGTTAAGATAATTTTAGTCCAAGGATTGCCGAAAAGCGATAAGATGGACTATATCGTACAAAAGGCAGTAGAACTTGGAGTTTATAAGGTTATACCCATGCACGCTGCCCATAGCGTTGTCCAATATACAGATCAAAAGAAAGCGGCGCGCGTTGAGCGTTGGCAAAAGATAGCGGCAGAGGCAGCTAAACAGTGCCGGCGTAGCCTTATACCGCAGATTTCAAATATTCAAAGTTTACATGAAGTACTATCAAGTCTTGAGGGCAAGGCTGAAATAATAATGCTCTACGAAGGGCAGACCAAGGTGCGGCTGCGAGACATATTAACAATGTCCCACGCTGAAGCTATTGCTATTATCGTTGGTCCAGAGGGTGGATTCAGCGACGAGGAAGTCGGGCTAGCAAGCCGGCGAGGTGCAGCAATCGCTACAATGGGGCCGCGGATTTTGCGTACCGAGACAGCGTCTGTGGCCGCTGTGGCAGCTGTTATGTATGCCTGTGGCGACCTTGGAGGCTAGAAACTACTGGGAGGATATAGCGTGCCAAGTGTTGCTTTTACTACTTTAGGATGCAAAGTAAACCAATTTGAAACCGAAGTTATGGAAGGTCTGTTTAAACAGAAGGGATATAGTATTGTTAGTTTCGAAACGGAGGCTGACGTTTATATTATTAATACTTGCTCGGTTACTCACTTAGGGGAAAAAAAGTCCCGCCAGGTTATTCGGCGCGCAAACCGGCTTAATCCCAAGGCCATAATTGCGGTAACGGGTTGCTATGCCCAGGTATCCCCTGAAGAGGTACAAGCCATTGAAGGAGTAGATGTCATTGTTGGTACGCGTGAACGCCACCGCATAGTTGAACTTGTTGAAGAAGCAGCTGCGTCAAGAAGTAAAGTAAATGCTGTAACCGATATTATGTCAGCCGATACCTTCGAAGATATACCACTTTTTAATATGCCAGGCCGGACCCGCGCTTTTTTAAAAATTCAAGAAGGCTGCACTAATTTTTGTACATACTGTATTATTCCATATGCGCGCGGCCCGCTGCGTTCCCGGTCTTTAGATAGTATCAGTGCCGAAGCGCAGAAGTTAGTTTACGCCGGTTTCAAGGAAGTTGTCCTGACTGGAATTCATCTTGGTGCCTACGGTCAGGACCTTGATAATGAAACTTCTTTGGTCGACGCTGTAAAAGCAGTTCTTTCAGTAAATGGTCTTATAAGACTGCGTTTGGGGTCATTGGAATCCATTGAGGTTTCAGACGAGCTTATTGGGCTGATGGGCAGTGAACCAAAATTATGCCAGCACCTGCATTTGCCGCTGCAAGCCGGTGATGACAGTATTCTTGCGGCAATGAACAGGCATTACACTACGCAAGAATATAAAGCATTAATAGAGAATATCCGCCAACAAATTCCTGGAATAGCTATATCCACAGATATAATTGTCGGGTTTCCGGGCGAGACTGACGAGATGTTTAATAACGCTCTTCGATTTGTCGATAGCATGAATTTTTCGCGGATGCACATCTTCCCCTATTCACGGAGGAGTGGGACCCCTGCAGCCGATTATCCTAACCAAGTAACCGAAGAAACTAAAAAATATCGTGCTCAGGCAATGGGAGAACTTGCCGTTAGAAAAACAGCCGATTTCGAGAAGCAGTTTATTGGTACAAATGTTTCGGTTCTGTTTGAAACAGAACAAGAAGGGATTGTTGATGGATTAGCTGGCAACTATATCAGAGTTTATGCCAGCGGACATGCTGATTTGGCTGGCAGTGTGAAGAAAGTACAAGTTGATAAAATCTATAAAGATGGGCTTTGGGGAACGATTATTGATTAATTTTCCAGTGGGTGAACTTTTTTGAAGGATTATGATATAAATAGGCAGAATACTGGTTTATACTGTATATTACTTAAGTTTAAGTTGCATAATGAGAGGGGGTGTGCCTTATGCGGCAAGATTGTATTTTTTGCAAAATCGCGGCCAAGGAATTACCGGCAAAGGTTATTTATGAAGACGAGTTTATGCTTGCATTTCCGGATATAAACCCAGCAGCTCCTGTGCATGCTTTGATAATTCCTAAAAAGCATATTGCTAACCTTCTTGAGCTACAGTCTGAAGATAGTGATTTACTAGCTCACATTATGCTGACAATACCAAAGATAGCTAGCCAGTTAGGCTTAGCTGATGACGGATTTCGCCTGGTAGTTAATACCAAAGATAATGGCGGGCAGACAGTTCAGCATTTACACTGGCATATTCTTGGGGGAAGATTTATGACCTGGCCCCCAGGCTAATATTGACAATTAATATATTTTCCGTATATAATACTTAGGTGTATGTGAACAAGTACACTTCCCGTAACGGCATAGTGGAGGGAGGGAGAAACAGATGTCAGAAGTGAAGGTAGGCAAAAACGAAACAATCGATAGTGCACTCCGCCGGTTTAAGCGCACTTGCCAAAAAGCTGGTACTCTCGCTGAAGTTAGAAAACGCGAGCATTACGAGAAGCCCAGTGTAAAAAGAAAGAAGAAGTCCGAAGCAGCCCGTAAACGTAAGTTTAATTAGTTTCGGAGGTATTAAGAATGTCGCTAAAAGAGCGATTGACTGAAGACATGAAGCAGGCCATGAAGGATAAAGAAGCAGGAAAGTTGCGTCTTTCGGTTATCCGCATGGTACGTGCCAATATAAAAAATGTGGAAATTGATCGAAAAAAGGAACTCTCTGAGGAAGAGGTTCTAGAGGTATTAGCAAAAGAAGTTAAAATGCGTCGGGACTCGCTAGAAGAGTTCCAAAAAGCTAACCGTACTGATTTAGTGCAGAGCCTTCAGCAGGAAATTGAAATTCTGACGCAGTACCTCCCCGAACAATTAAGTGAAGCGGAAGTTCGCAGTTTAGTAACGGAAGCTGTTGACTCTACTCAGGCTTCTGGTCCCAAAGAAATGGGTAAGGTTATGGCCGTGCTAATGCCTAAGGTTAAAGGTCGCGCTGATGGTAAAATGGTTAACGCCATTGTACGTGAATTATTGAATAAATAGTTAAATCCGGTACCGAATACGGTGCCGGATTTAATTTTATGCCTGATATCATCGGCAGAGAGGTATTGGGGTACCTAGTAGGGAATAAACTATATATACAATTGAATGGGGGTGAGTAAATGCGTTCCATGAAGGCGCTTCTTGTTCTGTTTCTGATAGCAATAGCTATGTTGTGGCATCCAGCTGCTGAAGCGGCCCCAGTAGTTATTGTCAATATAAAAGGTGAAATTAATGGTGGGCAGACTGCGTTAATTCAGCGAGCTCTAAATGACGCTAATACAATGGGCGCTCAATTTATATTAGTAGAACTTGATACTTTTGGTGGGCAGGTAGACGCTGCTGTGAAAATTCGCGACATGATAAGCGAAACCCCATTAAATACAATTTGCTATATAAAAAACCGGGCGTGGTCCGCAGGGGCTCTTATTGCCATTGCTCATCGCCAAATTGCTATTGCTCCCGGGGGCAGCATTGGAGCGGCTGAACCGATACCGGCGACTGAAAAAAATATTGCAGCCTTGAGGGCTGAATTCGCTGCTACCGCAAATAAAACAGGTCGTAATGCCCAAATTGCCGAAGCGATGGTAGATAAGACGCTTGGTTTTGTCGGGGTTGCTGAGCCAGGCAAGATTGTGGCCTTGACGGACTATCAAGCGGCCTCCTTAGGCTATGCCGATGTGGTAGCTCCTGACAGAGCCTCTGTTTTGGCTCATTATGGATTAGCGGGCAATGAACTATTGGAATATACCCCGTCTTGGCGGGACACGTTTTCCGGCTGGTTATCGGAAGAAGCAACGAAGTCATTGCTTATCACCATCATCATTCTGGCAATACTAACCGAGATTAAAACTGCGGGTACGGGAGTAGCGGCATTGGTGGGACTCGTTGCTGCCGGCTTATTCTTTATTTCGCAGTGGTGGGTTGGCTTTGCTGGTTGGGTGGAATTGGCTCTGTTCTTTGGCGGATTGTTGCTGCTACTTGTTGAATTATATACGCCTGGAGTAGGAATCTTTGGCGTTAGTGGCTTAGCGGCAATTTTACTTAGTTTCTTTCTGGTTTTAGGTGCTTCTACAGCTGCTCTCTCGTTATTGGCGACTAGTTTGGTTATTGCGGTTCTGATTTTTCTACTTATCCTTAAACGGCTTCCGTCTAGCAAATTGTGGACTAAATTGGTTCTCAAGGATTCTGCAACTGATGCGGAGGGTTTTGTAAGCAGTGATGATTACAAAGCTTATACTGATAGAGAAGGCATTGCGATAACTCCGCTTAGGCCGGCAGGAATAATGGCCATTGACGGCAAACAGCTAAATGTTGTTTCGGAGGGACAATTCATACCGCAAGGAACTAAACTAAAGGTGGTGAATACTAGCGGCAATCGAATTGTTGTGAGACCTGCGGAAAATTAAAATGGAGGTTGATTGAATGACAGGATTAATCGGTTCAGGGCTTATTTTGATATTATTTTTAGCGGCGGCTGCGCTTTTTTTGCACTTTGTACCGCTTGGATTGTGGATTTCAGCTATTGCAGCCGGTGTTAATGTCGGTATTTTCACGTTAGTCGGTATGCGGCTTCGGCGTGTGCCGCCAGCCTATATTGTACTTCCGCTTATCAAGGCCAACAAAGCCGGTCTTGATGTAAGCGTAAATCAGTTAGAAGCGCATTATTTGGCAGGAGGAAATGTTGATAGGGTAGTCGATGCTTTGATCGCAGCACATCGAGCCCAGATACCATTACCTTTTGAGCGTTCTGCAGCGATTGATCTGGCTGGACGTGATGTACTTGAAGCAGTGCAAATGAGTGTAAATCCTAAGGTTATTGAAACCCCGGTTGTTTCAGCTATGGCTCAAAACGGGATTGAGTTAAAGATTATGGCTAGGGTCACAGTTAGAGCCAATATTGATCGATTGGTTGGCGGAGCCGGAGAAGCGACTATCATTGCCAGAGTTGGTGAGGGCATCGTAACAAGTGTTGGCTCGTCTAATAGTCATAAAGATGTTCTTGAACATCCAGATTATATTTCACGGACAGTGCTTGATAAAGGATTAGATGCAGGCACTGCCTTTGAGATTTTATCTATCGATATCGCTGACGTTGATGTTGGCCGCAACATCGGCGCTGAGCTTTTGACCGATCAGGCCGAGGCTGACAAGCGGATTGCGCAGGCTAAAGCTGAAGAACGCCGGGCGATGGCAGTTGCTAAAGAACAAGAAATGAAAGCTTATAGCCAAGAGATGCAGGCTAAGGTTATAGAAGCCCAAGCCGAAGTGCCTCATGCGTTGGCTATTGCCCTAAAAGAGGGGCGAATTGGGGTAATGGACTATTACAATATGAATAATGTTCTTGCTGATACGCAGATGCGGGAATCTATCAGTAAAGTCGGCCCTGGCGTACCGGCAGTGAAACCGGAAGAACCTAAGCAACGGTGATATTATGGACATTATTATAACGCTTGTTTTAATGGCGGCTTTGTATATTATCCCGGAACTCTTCAAAAGCAAGAAATCTAAGGAATATGAATATCCGGAAATACCCGAGATACCTGATCCAACAGACATTCCCCAAAAGCCTAAGCCAAAGATGCAGTCTGTTCCTGCTTCTACGAATAAAGATCTGGCGTATCAATATTCAAAAGCTATTAAAGCGACAGGTTCTGTCCACTTAAATAACTACCCGCTGCCGCCAAAGGTCAGTAATAGCGAAGCTGCTGCGCCGACGCAGGCCTTGGTTGAGAAGCAGAATGAGCAAAAAGCTCAAATTGATCAAGCCGTAATACTAAATGGTATAATCTGGGCTGAGGTTCTCTTGCCACCGCGGGCTCATCGTCCGTTAGCGGCAATTCGTCCCAAATCAAATTTCTAGTAAATATAACCAAGTAACTTTCTAGGGTGCTAAATAATATATTAAGTAGTGAGAAAGTTTTTAAGTAAAGTCATTTCATATTCCCTTATTTTTGTAATGCCTTGTCACTAAATACAAGTGTTGATAAGGCATTATTTTTTTTTGTTTGTACAAAATAAAAATTGAGTCGTATTAAAAACTTGGTACAGAAGGGGGGCAATTGAGTGTCACAATATAAAGGGCGCTTGACTTATGCAAAAGGCACCTATGTTGAATTTGTCGTTGCTCCTAATCAAGATGTAGATTTTGGCGATATTTTAGTTGTTGAAGGGAAGAATGGTGATCGCTTCTATATTAGATTATATGATTTTAAGGTAAAATCACGGTGGTCTGATATAAATGGGGTAAATTACCTAATGAGCAAGCTCAATAACGATGGTCAGGTTGATAATCAAGAAGAGTTGGATTTTTATTTAGGGGGAAACCACACTGTAAAAATCGGTATGGCGGAGCAACTGTGCTATGCTGATACCCAGGGAAGTTTATTCAATCCTAAAACCTGTCCTGACTTTTTTTGCGAGGTGCGTTCGCTAAGTCCGGACGATAGCGCGCTGTTGACCGAAATGAAAGGTGATCTCGAAATTGGCTTTTTAAAATCGGGACGCGGTGTTATGGGATTACCTGTAGGTATATATGGCTCTAAAGCCATTACCGAGCATATCGGCGTATTTGGGACTACCGGCTCAGGCAAGAGTAATTTAGTTAAGGTTTTGGCGAGTTCGATAATAGATAATGGTAACTATGGCTTACTAATTTTTGATGTTCATAACGAATATTATAAAGACTTATCGACCCATCCGAGGGCCAAAGATAGGCTGAGTGTTTATAATACAAGTCCGCAAGCGGTATATAGTCAAAAGTTGGCTATTAACTTCGAAGAGGTAGATCCAGAGGATATTACTGCCTGTGCAACTCTCACTGAGTCGCAGATGGATGCCATTTATAAAATGTCCCAGGTATGGCAAGAAAGTTGGATGGATTATGTGCTTAGATATGAAACTGAGGATATTATTGGTGAATTGGCAGGCTGTACCGGTCAAAAATTTCAAGCCAGAACAATTAGTAAGATAAAAAGTATTTGCTGGAATCTGAAGCAAGAATTGAATATCGAAGAAGAACAGCAAACCGCAATTCAAAAGATTATGCGAGAACTCGAAGAAGGGAAAATAGTTCTTATAGAACTAAAAAATATTTCCCCAGTAGGTGAACAGGCTTTGTCTACGCTATTATCCAAAAAGCTTCTTCAAAATTATGCTGGTAAAACCGATAGCGAACGCAGCAACGTAAAACCGGTTTTAATTGTACTTGAAGAAGCACATCGATTCTTAGGCAAAAAGGAGCATTCCAACAATAATGTTTTTGCTCGCTTAGTTAGTGAGGCCCGTAAATTCAATCTCGGTATGTGTGTTGTTGACCAACAGCCGCGCTTATTGGCTGACAAGGTATTATCGCAATTAAATACCTTATTTATCCTTGGCTTGGCTTCCAAAGCTGATCGAAATAAATTAGAGGCTATGTGTCGTAAAGATATACTGCAACAGCGTAACGAGATAAAAAACTTGGATTGTGGCGAAATGATTGTAGCAACCAATTATATGCGATTTGCTGCTCCGGTTAAGGTTCATAAGTTTGAAGACTTCATAACAAAGCGGTTTAATTGTTGGGGGACGGACAATGTAAATACCAATCTGATGCCATCAGTCGATATTTTGTCACCGATAACTTAATAAGAGTCTAACTTACACTGCGCTTGGATGCCTGAAGGGTTCCAGGCGCTTTTTTAGTATGTGTGATTAGCAAAGCTATTATCTAATGTACTAAATGATTGTTTTGAGCATACATTTTTATATATGAAGGGAGGGAGTGTCATGCCGAGTCGAAACAGAGGACTGCAAAAGCTGGCAGGAATTCTCGAGATACCGCAGGATATTGTTCTGGATTTACCGCGCATTACCATGTTGGGCAATAAGCAGATATTAATAGAAAATCATAAAGGTATTATCGAGTACACTCCATCGCTGGTACGTATTAAAGTTAGTCAAGGAGAATTAATTATAAACGGTAATAACTTATCGCTTAGCAATTTACAGATTGAGCAAATTCTTGTTGAGGGTACAGTGAGGGATGTTGTTTATGACATATAAGTTATCTAATTATATCTACGGAATGGTTAGAGTAAGGATTAGAGGACTGATGCCCGAAAAGTTCGTTAATTTATGTATCGCACAGCATATTTTGCTATGGGATATTGTAAAGCGCGACGATGATTTATACGCTAATATGAGATTAAATGATTTTTTTAGAATTCGCCCCATAACTCGGGTTAGCCAGGTGCGTGTACGTGTGGTATCTTATCGGGGACTGCCATTCATTATTAAGCGCATAAAACGTCGTAAAATGATGCTTGTGGGGGCGAGTCTCAGCTTTATTTTGTTGAATATTATGGCATCATATATATGGTTTGTAGATGTAAAAGGCACTAAACAGCTCACTACTGAAATGATTAAGGAAATTGCCAGTCAAAGCGGTTTAAAGCCTGGTATTGTTAAAGATTCAGTTAATGCCAAACAAATAGAGAAGACAATTCAGCTTAATATTCCGGAAATAGCATGGGCGGGAATAACATTCACAGGTACACGCGCTGAAATTGAGATTGTTGAGAAAACCATGCCCAAACAGCAGGATAATGCGCCGGCCGATATTATTGCAGCTAAAGACGGAGTTATAGTAGAGTTTATTGTTTTGAGTGGCAAGCCTATGGTGAAAAAAGGCGATACTGTTAAGAAGGGTGATTTACTGATAACGGGGGTTGTTCCCGAGCAAATAACCGATAATGTATCTGGACAGCTGGATGCGGCCAATTCTCCTCCCCAGTTTGTGAAAGCGAAAGGTATTGCCAAAGCGCGTGTATGGTATGAGACATATGGAGAGACCGAACTGGCAACCCCGATATACCAGAGAACGGGCAATCGGGAAGTTGCTGTTAACATAAATATAGGAAGTAATAAAATTTCCCTTAAGAGCGCTGACCTTGATCCGAACGCTGAATTCGAAACAGAGGTAATATACAAAAAACTTCCTAAATGGAGGAATAGCGGGGTTACCGTCGAATCTGAAATTAATATCTTTCATGAAGTTACCACATCTTGGGCGACAAGAACTATTGACGAAGCAAGGGATGACGCAAGGGCTAAAGCGTTAGCGGCTGTCCAAAATCTAATTCCGGAAACTGCGTATATTTTATCTCGTACAAGTGAAGTATTGGACACCTCTGAACCAAATCTCGTCCGGGTGAAGGTTAGTGTGGAAACTATCGAAGAAATAGGCCAAAGTGTTGTAATATTGAGCCAATAAAGCTCACAGGGAGGCTAATTTTTGCAGCGGTTAACAGAGCAACGTATTACTTTAAACGATAGCCAAGAGGCTTTTGCCATCCTAGGGCGTAATGATGAGAATTTACGACTCATTTGTGAATCTTTTACTGTCAAAATTATGACGCGTGGTGACGAAATAACTGTTATCGGCAATGAAGACGAGGTTGATAAAGTTGCCGGATTATTTAACGAATTATTATATATATATCGATCCGGAAATGCCATTACCGTACATGACGTACGTTATAGTATTAGGATGATAAAGGAGGGGCAAGGAGCCCATCTGCATCAGATGTTTGCTGATACAGTACTAGTGACTGCTCGCGGCCGTCATATAAAGCCTAAGACGCTAGGGCAGAAGCGGTATCTTGAGGCCATCCGGCATAATCACGTAACCTTTGGTATAGGACCGGCAGGAACTGGGAAAACTTATCTTGCTGTGGCAATGGCAGCATTTTCCTTAAAGAACAAGGAAGTTGACCGTATAGTTTTGACCCGGCCAGCTGTAGAAGCAGGAGAAAAACTTGGATTTTTGCCGGGCGATTTACAGGAAAAGGTCGACCCATATCTTAGGCCTTTATATGATGCGCTCTATGACATTTTGGGGGCTGAAACCTTCCAAAAATATATGGCGAAAAACATTATTGAAGTAGCTCCACTTGCGTATATGCGTGGGCGAACTTTAAATGATTCATTTATAATTCTGGACGAGGCCCAAAATACTACCCCCCCGCAAATGAAAATGTTTTTAACTCGTCTTGGTTTTGGTTCAAAGATGGTAGTGACAGGTGATATAACCCAGATTGACTTGCCAGCCAACACTCCGTCAGGTCTCAAACAGGCCCAACAAGTTTTTCAGGATATTCCGGGGATCCAATGTGTTTCATTAACAGAACACGACGTCATCAGGCACGAAATTGTAGGCCGAATTATTAAAGCCTACGATTTATATGAGCAGCAAGATGATGGTTTGGGTGGAGTGAGTAAGTATGATATCATTAAATAATCGGCTGCGGAATTTTTTTGCGCAACCGGCCAGCATTTATGCCAAGCCAACCGTCCGTCGCATTGTTTTAGGTTTGGCATTTTTTTTCTTGTTCATGGTGATTTTATCTGCTGATTTTATACCGGACAAGGTTTCGTTTCAGATTGGTCAGGTAAGTGACCGGGATATTATCGCGCCGCGGACCGTGTCGTATGTCGATAACGGTAAGACTAAAAAATTAGAGTCGGAAGTTCTGGCTAGTGTTGCTAATGTCTATGATTTAGATATTAATGTAATGGCTAGGGCTGATGAGAGTGTTACAGCAATTTTCAATGCTGCCCGGCTGGTTGTTTCCGATTATACACTAAAATCGGAAGAAGACTGGGCGGACAAACTCCGGCATAGTATCAAAACATCTTTATCAGGCGCAACAATCTCAGCACTTACCGAACTAGATGAAACTGAATTAGCACAGGCAGAAGAACAGACTCGTAACATTCTGCGCAAGTATTTTCAACGGGGTATTCGGGATGATGAGTTAGATTTTGCTAGAAAGCACGTGGTTATCGAAACCGAAGAACTGCGGCTATCAAAAAATGTTGAATTAGTTGTTGCAGGTGTTTCGCAAGCATTGTTAAGCCCGAATTATATTTTGAATGTCAAAGAAACGGAAAAGCGAAAACAGGTAGCGTTAGCTGGTATTGAGCCTGTTCGTGAGACAGTAAAAAAGGGGCAGGTTATTGTCCGCCGCGGTGATATAGTAACCGGTGATCAAATCCATGCCATGGAAGAACTTGGACTGCATAAAGGTCAGGCCAATGAACTGCGTATCTTCGGACTTACCCTATTTGTGCTTGTTATAATGGCCCTTGTTATGGGTTATTTGTATAAGTTTGCTCGCCCGGTATACGAAAGTGACTTGAAGTTAGTCTTACTTGGACTCATTATACTTGTCGCACTCCTATTGGCTAAAATTGCCCACTATTACTCAAATTTCGCAGCTCCCCTGGCAGCAGGGGCCCTACTCGCGGCTATTTTGATCGATACCAGAATCGGCCTTTTGGTTAGTGTTGCATTAGCGATGTTTTTCTCCGTAATCGTTGACCACGAGCTGAGACCCGTAGCTGTAGCTTTAGTTGGCAGTATGGCCGGTGTATATAGTGTTTCTAAAATGGCTCATGGTTATAGCGTCACTCGGACAGGGCTGTGGATTGCGGCTGTTAATTTTATTGTAATAGCAGCAAGCGGATTCGTAGAGCAGGTAAATAGCTCGCAAGTGTTAATGCAAGGCTTGTTAGGCGTTGTTAGCGGTATTGGGGCTGCGGTAATAACAACCGGGTTACTGCCTTATTTAGAGCAGACCTTTAGTATTACTACGCCAATAAAACTGCTAGATCTTGCCCAACCTAATCATCCGCTCTTGCAACGGCTCTTGCTGGAGGCGCCGGGTACATATCACCACAGTGTGTTAGTTGGTAACATGGCTGAAACGGCAGCCGATTCAATTGGTGCTGATTTGGTTACGGTAAGGGTTGGCGCTTACTATCACGATATTGGAAAGATTAAGAGACCTTTTTTCTTCATCGAGAATCAAGTTGATAGTGAGAATCCCCATGATAAGATAGCCCCGTCTTTAAGTACGTTAATCGTTACATCACATATTAAGGACGGTCTGGATCTTTGCCGTGAATATAAAATTCCTCAGGTTATCGTCGATATTATTCAGCAGCATCACGGAACTACATTAGTATCCTACTTCTATAAACGTGCTACTGAAACCGAACATGGCGAATGTGTTTTCGAAACTGACTTCCGATATGAAGGGCCTCGGCCGCAAACTAAGGAGGCCGCGCTGATTATGCTTGCAGATGCTTCAGAGGCTGCGGTAAGGTCAATATCTAAGCCTAACATCAACAGGATTGAGGCGATGGTCCGCAAAATAATCCGTGAGCGTCTTAATGACGGTCAATTAGATGAATGTGATTTAACATTGAAGGATCTTAATACCATAGGCGATGTTTTTATTAGAGTGCTGTCGAGCATGTTCCACAGTAGAATTGAGTATCCAGAGGCTGTTAAAGAACTGGAAAAGAGGAAGGGTAAAAATGGAAATTGTAATAAGCAATCTACAACAAAAGATGAGTGTAACGCCGCAAATGGAGCAAATGATGAAGGCAGTACTCGAAAAGACTGCTGAAGTTCATGCGATAGCTGAGGAATGCGAAGTTAGCCTGGTTTTGGTCAACGATGAATATATCCATGAATTAAACCGGGATTACCGTGGTATAGACCGTCCTACCGATGTTCTTTCTTTCGCGCTCAATGAGGGTGAAGAGCCGGAGGTTTTTGACGGTCCGGAAGAATCGCTGCTCGGTGATATTATTATTTCGCTTGAAACAGCTGCAAGACAAGCTCTAGAATATAATCATAGCTTGGAACGGGAGCTAGCCTTCTTGACAGTTCATGGTATGCTCCATCTCTTAGGTTACGACCATGAAGACGAAAATGAACGAAAGAAGATGCGTGAACAAGAGGAAAATATATTATTACGCATGGGAATATCAAGAAAATGACATGACTAAAAGAGGTAATTTAGTGAATTCGTTCAAGTGCGCTTTAGCAGGAATTATTTACTGTGTACAGCGCGAGCGAAACATAAAAATTCATTTGGCAGCCGCAATTATGGCCTTTATGTTAGGCTGGTATTTAGAACTGTCGAGAGTAGAATTTTTACTTCTGGGACTATATGTTATGTTGGTACTTATAGCTGAGGTTGTCAACACGGCAATAGAAGTTGTTGTCGATCTTATTACCCCAGAGTATGACCTCTTAGCTAAGGCGGCGAAAGATATTGCTGCTGGAGCAGTATTATTAGCAGCGCTAGCCTCGCTAATAGCCGGAGGATTACTATTCTTGCCTAAGCTGGCGATTCTGTTAGGAGGATAAAATGGAAAAATTAATAAATGCAGCAATTTCAGCACGGGATGACGCTTATGTACCATATTCGGGGTTCAAAGTTGGCGCGGCAGTTCTGACGGGAAATGGCGACATTTATCAAGGCTGTAATATTGAAAATGCATCTTATGGACTAACCAATTGCGCAGAACGGACGGCAATTTTTAAAGCTGTGTCAGAAGGGCAGACTAATTTAAAAGCAATAGCCGTTGCTGCTGATACTGAAAAACCTGTAGCGCCGTGCGGTGCTTGCCGGCAGGTTATCGCCGAATTTAAAATAAATAAGATTATAATGTGTAATTTGAAAGGCGAAAAACGGGAAGTCAGCCTTGAAGAACTTCTGCCGTTCTCGTTTAGTAATACGGATTTGATAGGAGTAGAGAAAAAATGAATACTTCAGAGAGCTATAAATCTGGCTTTGTCTCGGTAATCGGCAGGCCTAATGTCGGTAAATCAACGTTAGTAAACAGCCTTATTGGCCAAAAGATTGCCATAATGTCGGACAAACCCCAAACGACGCGCAATCGGATTTTATGTGTGCTGACCACTGAAGATGCTCAGATTGTATTTATGGATACTCCCGGTATTCATAAGCCAAAACATAAATTAGGCGAGTATATGGTTGAGACGGCTACTCGGACTTTACGCGAAGTTGATGTCATTTTATTTGTTGTTGATGCAACCGCCTCGCTTGGGGCAGGCGAGCAGTTTATAATGGAAAACCTTATTTCAGTAAAGACCCCTGTTGTATTGGTTGTAAATAAAATCGATCAAGTACCAAAACAAGAGCTTTTACCAATGATCCAAAAATATACCGAGGCATACGACTTTGCTGCTGTTGTTCCAATATCGGCATTGGCGCGGACTAATCTTGAAGTTCTGGTTAGTGAAATAAAAAAATATCTTGAACCAGGACCGCAATATTATCCCGAAGATATGGTGACCGATCAGCCTGAACGCCTAATAATTGCTGAGCTCATAAGGGAGAAGGCACTGCACCTGACTCGGGAAGAAATCCCCCATGCTATTGCGGTCGATATCGAGGAAATAACGACTAGGACTAACGAAGATCTTTATATACGGGCCGTAATATATGTAGAGCGTGATTCCCAGAAGGGAATAGTAATTGGGGCAAAAGGGCAGTTGTTAAAAGAAATTGGTCAACAGGCAAGAAACGATATTGAAACATTGCTAGGGTCAAAAGCCTATCTTGATTTATGGGTAAAAGTAAAAAAAGATTGGCGTAATCGTGAAGGTATCCTTAAAAATTTTGGTTATGAATAAAAAATGTCTTAAAAGCATGGTTTTTTTTAGCTACCGCATGTCGGTAGCTATTCTATTTATTGACCATTTGGGTATCTGAATGGTATCATTTGTAAAGAAGACTGCTTTTATGGATGCGTGCAGCGTTAATTTATAATTGGCAAACGGGACATAATATTTTATAGATGGTTATAAATCGCCTGCTTGATTAGGTAAGGCGCTTGTAACTGTCGAGGGAGAGATGCGCTATCGAGTCGCCTTTATCTAGTGGTATGAAATTGTTGGCGGTTTTGATGCTGGTGTTAATGAATGGTTTTTTTGTTATAGCTGAGTTTTCACTGCTTAAAATACGTAAGACAAGGCTTGAGGAATTAGTGCATCAGGGCAATCGGAGAGCTCAACTGGCTTTAAAAGTAGTTTCATCATTTGATACCTATTTAAGCGCTACGCAACTAGGCATTACATTAGCATCACTAGCGCTGGGTTGGCTGGGTGAGCCAGCAGTTTCCTCATTAATAGGACCTTTAATCCTGACCTATTTACCAGAGCTTGATTGGCTTATCTCAACTATCAGTACTGTGATTGGTTTTACTATTATTACTTTTTTGCATATTGTTTTTGGGGAATTGGTACCAAAATCAATGGCCATTCAGCAGGCGGAAAGGTATGCCTTATTTGCAGTATGGCCGTTATACATTTTCCATAAGGTGGGCTATCCTCTCATTCTGGTATTTAATAAAGCTGCTAAAACAGTCCTGGCCTTTCTTGGAGTTAAAGCTGCTAATGAGGCTGATTTGGCTCATTCTGAGGAAGAATTGCGCATGATCGTCAGTGCCAGTCAGCGTGGCGGTGTACTTGATCAAATGGAAAGTGAGCTTATTGACAATGTTTTTGATTTTGCGGACCGCTTAGCACGCGAAGTAATGGTGCCGCGTCAAGACATGATATGCTTATTTGCGGACGATTCATTTGATGAAAACATGAAAATAGTGCACGAAACCCATCACACACGATATCCTTTGTGCGTTGAAGATAAAGATCACGTCATTGGCATGATTCATATTCGCGATTTAATGGATTTTGATATGTGTGATAGCGCCGACAAAGATTTAAAAACTATCATGAGGGAAATCCTCGTAGTACCTGAAGGTATGTCAGTTGCAAAACTCCTCCAAGTTATGCGGCGTAAAAGGATTCATTTAGCGGTGGTTGCAGACGAATACGGCGGAACCGCCGGATTGGTAGCTTTGCAGGATGTTCTGGAACAAATTGTCGGTGATATTCAAGATGAGCATGATGATGCTGTCGAAACTGAGATCTTGCGATTAAACGATGGTTATGAGTTTGACGGCAGGGTTCTTTTGGATGATGTATTAGAGCTTTTAGATATTAAATTAGAAGATCATGAAGAAGATACCATTGGAGGGTATATATTTGGACTTTTAGGCAGGCGTCCAGAAGTTAGCGATAAAGTCAATATCGGGAACTATGTCTTCGAAGTGTTAAAGGTTAATGGATTTCGTATCGTTAGGGTAAAAGCCACGCTTCTTCCTCAACTAATAGTTAAGGATTCCGAGATGGTCGATTAATAATAACGCACGAAGGGATGATGTCAAGTGATGCTTAGGGATCTAATGTGGGAGATATTCCAAAGTACAGGACATATTGGAGCATATCTGGCGTATCGTTCGTGTATTAGGCCTAATAACACCAGTGAGACTAGTGAAAATTCCAATAGTAAGATGGAGTGCATGTAAGTTATTATGACACAGTATCAAACTGAAGCCATCTTGTTGGCTGTGCGCAATTGGGGTGAGGCCGACAAGATGGTTACTTTGTTTTCACGTGAGCATGGGAAAATTACGGCAATTGCTTACGGGGCAAGACGGCCGAAAAATCGTTTGGCTAGTGGGATGCAGCCATTTATGCATATTAACGTATCTTTAGCTTCAGGTAATAGCCTTGATTATATAAAACAATATGAAACAATAAATACTTTCCGAGAACTGCGGGAGAAACTGGATCTATTGGCTTATGGCGCCTTTATAGCCGAACTGACGGCAGAATTGTGTCCTGATCGTCAGCCGGAACCGCAAATTTTTGACTTGCTGGAAGGTATTTTTAAGCTGCTTTCACAACGAAACCCGCGGGTTGCTAGCTTAGCAGGTGCTTGGCAGCTCTTGGCTTTAACGGGTTTTTCGCCGCATTACAATAAATGTACCGTCTGCTGTAAGGAGTTAGTACTTCCTGCTTACTTTAGTATAGCTTCCGGCGGCGGTGTATGCTCGGAATGCCGTACTCCGGAGAATTTTGAGTTTAGCATGGAGGTTGGCAAATTCCTTGACAACTTATTAAATCTTGAATGGCATAATCCGGGCCATTTTACCGTTAGTGGCGCAACGCTTGTAGAGACCGAAAAGTTATTCAGCTGTTACTTAAGGTATCATATCGATAAGCCGCTGAAATCTATCTCTTTCATAAGAGAGGTTATGGCTGCGGGGCGATAGCGAGATTTGCTTTGGAATCTCGGTCGGCTGATAATAAGTAAGCGGGGATAAAACGCCCTTACTATGGGTAATATTAAATGCACGAAAAATTCGCGCTGGAGGGTTTGGATATGGAAGAGATTACATTAGAAAAAATTGATCTTATACGGGAACGCACCGGTTTATCATACCGCGAAGCCAAAGATGCTTTGGAAAGAAGCAATGGCAATGTAGTTGATGCCTTGATAGAATTAGAAGGGAAAAAACAGACTAGATGGACCGAAGAATTCAGCTTGAAATCAACAGAGGTTATAGACAAAGTAAAAGAATTACTCCATGAGGGCAATGTCAATAAGATACGAATTAAAAATGATGGTAAGACATTGGTTGAGATTCCAGTTTCTATCGGAGCGATTGGAGCAATTGCTTTGCCGCAATTGGCTGCTTTGGGGGTCTTAGTAGCCGTATTTAAACGTTGTACTATTGAAGTCGTCCGTGGTGAAGGTGGCGAAAACGCTGACGAGCAGCCGGTTGAAGATAGTCAGGAATATAAACCACCTAAGAAAATAGATACTTTATCCGATGACTAACTCGCTCTAAGACTCCCGCATCTACAAGCTGGAGCAAGAGCGAGTAAGTCCCTGGATAATTTCGACTAGAGTTCAGATGGCGTTAAAACGCCATCTGAATAAAGTCTCCATTTATAGAGTTTGACAAATACTAACACATTTGATATATTTACACCTAGAAATAAAAATCATGGCGATGCGGGAAAATAGTAGCTTGCGCATTCAGCGAATCAGGGCGAGTGGAAGCCTGATAACTGCAAGTGAACGGCGTTCCCAAGCTGCAAGAGGAAATCCAAGCTTTCTAGCTGGAGAGTAAAACTTGCCATAACACAAGGTGGGCAGTTTTGCCAATCAGGGTGGAACCGCGGGAGTACCTCTCGTCCCTGTAACTTATTGTTACGTGGGCGGGAGGTTTGTTTTTTTATTTAACAAAATTCAGGGAGGCGAACACAATGACATTTCAGGAAATAATACTAGCTCTGCAAAATTTTTGGGCTGAGCAAAACTGCATTTTACAGCAACCTTATGATATTGAAAAAGGTGCTGGTACAATGAATCCCGCCACATTTCTAAGGGCTTTAGGACCGGAACCATGGAATGTGGCCTATGTCGAACCATCGCGTCGTCCTAATGATGGCCGCTATGGCGATAATCCTAACCGCCTGTTTCAGCATCATCAGTTTCAAGTTATTATGAAACCATCACCTGACAATATACAGGAACTGTACTTGCAAAGTCTGGCGCGGTTAGGAATCGATCCCGATAAACATGACATAAGATTTGTTGAGGACAATTGGGAATCACCAACCCTTGGAGCTTGGGGGCTAGGCTGGGAAGTATGGCTCGATGGTATGGAGATTACTCAATTCACCTACTTTCAGCAGGTCGGCGGCATAGACGTAAAGCCTGTTTCTGTTGAAATAACATATGGTTTAGAACGGATGGCAATGTATATCCAAGGTAAGGAAAATGTCTACGATATTGAATGGGTCAACGGTATTACATATGGCGATGTTTTCCATCGCAATGAAGTAGAACAATCAACCTACAACTTTGAGATTGCCGATATTAGTCTTCTGTTTAAACTATTTGATATGTACGAAAAAGAGGCTATGCGCATAATCGAAGCTGGCTATGTTTTACCTGCCTACGATTACGTACTCAAATGCTCACATGCCTTCAATCTTCTAGATGCGCGCGGAGCAATCAGTGTTAGTGAGCGAACCGGCTTTATCGGCAGGGTGCGCCATATGGCGAGACTTTGTGCGCAAGCTTATATTGAGCAACGGGAAAAACTCGGTTATCCCCTGCTTAAAGGAGGTAAGTAGAATGTCAAAAGATATATTACTTGAAATAGGTACCGAGGAGATCCCTGCAAGATTTATGCCTGGCATACTTACGCAGTTAGAAGCTAATGCCAAAGCAAAGTTAATCGATATGCGGATTGGATTCAGTGATTTACAAGTCTTTGGTACGCCAAGACGTTTTGCATTGCTAGTACGGGGCGTTGCCGGCCGCCAAGAGGATAAAGAAAGCGCGAACAAAGGTCCGTCAATAAACATTGCTTTTGATAAGAGCGGGGCGCCTACTAAGGCAGCACAAGGCTTTGCAAGGGGTCAGGGCATTGACGTAAACGATCTGGTAGTCAAGGATGGCTATGTATATGCCATGGTAAAGGAGACAGGGCGGAACGTTGATGATTTACTGCCGGAAATACTGCCTGGGATAGTAACTAGTCTTAATTTCCCCAAAAACATGCACTGGGGTAATCTTGATATGCGCTTTGTCCGTCCCATTCGTTGGATCGTTGCGCTGTATGGCAATGAGGTTATTCCCTTTGCCATAGCCGGGGTAGAAAGCAGTAATGTTACGCGCGGCCATCGTTTCTTATCAAAAGGTGAAATTTCAATAGAATCTGCTGATGAATACTTTGGTAAGTTGGCAGAAAACCATGTTATGGTTGATCAATCCGTGCGGCGTAAAGTAATCCGTGAACAGGTTGAGAAAATTGCGGTAAATCAAGGCGGCATCGCAGCTATTGATGAAGATTTACTAGAGGAGGTTGTATTCCTAGTCGAATATCCGACTGCGTTGTGCGGGCGGTTTGAAGAGGAATATTTAGCCTTGCCGCAAGAGGCTATCATTACGCCAATGCGTGAACATCAACGCTATTTTCCTGTAGTTTCTAATGAGGGCAAATTACTGCCGGTATTTATCACTGTTCGTAACGGCGGCTCAGATTATATTGATATTGTTCGGCAGGGTAACGAACGTGTTCTAAAGGCAAGATTAGCCGATGCGCGGTTCTTTTTTGAAGAAGATAAGAAGATCGCCTTGGCAGATAGAGTAGATAAGCTAAAAACAATTGTGTTCCAAGAGGGGCTTGGGACTTTATATGATAAAACACAGCGCATCAACAAGTTAGCTGTTTTAATTGCCGAAAGATTGGGTGCGGACCAAGCAATGGTCTTAGACACTTCACGAGCAGCTGTTTTGGCAAAGGCTGATCTTGTTACGGCAATGGTTAATGAATTTACTGAACTCCAAGGAATAATGGGGCGGGAATATGCTTTGCTAAGCGGTGAGAAGCCGTCAGTAGCAACTGCTGTTTATGAACATTATTTACCGAGATTTGCCGGGGATGCTCTGCCAGAAAGTCTCGCAGGCCGAGCTATTAGTATTGCTGATAAGATAGATAATATAGTTGCAACTTTTAGTCGCGGTCTTATTCCAACTGGATCGCAGGATCCCTATGCTCTCAGAAGACAAGCGCTAGGGATTGTTAACACTATAATAGCGGCCCAATATAACCTGTCTTTAACCGAAATAGTCGCAGAAGCAGCCAAGTTGCTGGGAATTAGCGACAGTGATTCTGATAAACTGCTTAACGAAATATATGAATTTTTCCGTCTTCGCATAAAAAATGTTTTGTCTGATGAAGAAATTCGTTATGATGTTATTGATGCTGTTATGGCTGCAGGTATAGATGATCTTTACGACACTGTACTTCGGGCTAGGGCTGTTACAGGAGTAATAGGCAGTGATCATATACGTAAAGCTATTCAAGCATTTACACGAGCTGGAAACTTAGCAAAAAATGCGTCTTCCAGCACGATTAACCCTGATCTCTTGAGTCAAGAGGCTGAAAGGGCTCTTTATCAGGAATATATTAATACAAAACAAGCTGTAAGTGAATTTTTAGACATCAAGGACTACTCGGCTGTTTTAAAGGCATTATCAGAATTAGCCGAACCGATCGATAAGTTTTTTGATGCGGTTATGGTTATGGATAAGGACGAGGCTATTCGGAATAATCGGCTAGCCTTGCTGAAGTCTATTACCCAAACCGCCTTAAGTGTTGCTGATTTGAGCAAATTGGTTGAATTATAAGGAAACCTTTCAAAAAGTTGTAACAAATGCAAAAAGGACCTGCGCCGCCCTGGTGCAGGTCCCTAGCATTAATAAAGGAAATAACAATAATTTGGCGTATATTATTCGGTAGGTGTTAGTAAATTGTGTTTGAAATAACGTTATAGCTGATGCTGTTTGTTTGCCAGCTTTTTCCGTTTTGCATAATCTGAACATTGCCGTTGAATACGGCAACTTTACTTTTCCAGTTAAAATCTACACGTTCAGCATTAATTTCAATACCTGGTCGTGAGAATTCAACTCCGCCATCGATTTTCGCGGTATTACTCGGAAAATAAACATAAACATTGCTGCCGACGAATCTGATGTCATCTTGCGTAAATGTTATACCGCCGGAGCCCCATATCTCGACTAAATTAGTCTTTGCCTCGCCGGCTGTGACAATGCGTCCATTGTGCTCAATATGTACATTACCTTTTAAAACATGGAGACCTGAACTTATGTCAAAATATTGCTGGTCAGCAGTTATAACCGGTGCAGCTGCGAATACACTGGACATAGAAAAGATTGTCAGCAAGATGCAGAATATAAATACTTTTGCCTTCACTATATCACATCCTTTCCAAGTTCATTATAACAGATTTCAAAATT
This sequence comes from Veillonellaceae bacterium, assembly GCA_012523975.1. NCBI lineage: Bacteria > Bacillati > Bacillota > Negativicutes > Veillonellales > Veillonellaceae > Veillonellaceae bacterium. The sequence goes on along the minus strand of JAAYSF010000071.1, from coordinate 44,833 downwards.
AAATTTGCTAGTTAAAATTGGAACGAAGTGCTGAATAATTTTGGTAGGGGAGCGATAACATGAGTATTCGTGAACGAATAGAAGCGCAGGAATATAAAATATTATCATCTTTTGCCAGTAAAAGCCGTGAAGCAGTTCGGATGAATAACGAAGAGTTCTGTGATTTTCGTACTGCATTTCAGCGCGATAGGGATAGAATAATTCATAGCAAGGCTTTCCGTCGGTTAAAACACAAGACACAGGTCTATATATCGCCAGGTGATCATTATCGCATGCGTATGACTCATAGCTTAGAAGTAGCGCAGATTTCTCGTACAATTGCGCGGGGGTTAATGTTGAATGAAGATTTGACTGAGGCAATCGCGTTGGGGCATGATGTTGGCCATACCCCGTTTGGTCATGCTGGTGAGTATGCGCTTCGTGATATTATCGGACATTACAATCATAACGAGCAAAGTTTGCGGGTCGTGGAGCATCTGGAGCGCAGCGGCCAGGGCCTTAATTTGACTGTAGATGTCAAAGATGGAATTCTCAATCATACAGGCCCCAATAAGCCATTTACACTTGAAGGCAATATTATAAGATTCGGCGATCGGATAGCGTATTTATGTCATGATTATGACGACGGAATCCGAGCTGGAATGATTAAGCCAGTAGATTTACCGGAACAAGTCAGCCGGGTACTGGGGACTAATCCGTCTACTATGATTACTGTCATGGTCTCAGATATTATAACTACTTCTAGTGGTATTAGTGAAATCTGCATGTCCAATAATGTTCAAAAGGCAATGGAAAAATTCCGCGAATTCATGTTTGATAAAATATACCATTCAGCCGATCTTGAGCCTGATCGTAAAAAGGCAAAGTATGTAGTGCAAAAATTATATGAGTATTTTATGGCCAACCCCCGAAGTCTGCCGCAAGAGTTTCTTGAGCGTGAAGATAAGTGGGGACTGCAGCAGACTGTAGTTGACTATATTGCCGGGCTTACTGATATGTACGCTATTAACCTGTTTGAACAGCTATTTATTCCTGCTAAATGGATAAGAACGTAAGCAAATTTAAATGGTTTTGTCAATAGCTTAAAGAGGAAAAAATCGTTTTGTGCTGAATATACATAGTATCAACAAAACATAGCTGTTGACTTTTTATGAGCAGGATTAGTTAACTGCTTGTAGAATTAAGTCAAAACTTACCTTTTTGAACTTTAATTCTGAGATTTTAAGAGAAACTATTAAAATATGCGAAGGCGATAGAATACTGTAAATTTGGTAATAATGTATATATGTTTGCTATCGGCATATTCCCTGTAGATGCCTGACGTTACTAAGGATGAGTTTATGAAATATGTAATTACAGATGATTTTATTAATAGATTACGCGCCGAAAGTAATATTATTGGCATTATTTCGGAATATATTCCTTTGAAGAAAAAAGGAAGAAATTACTGGGGCTGTTGTCCTTTTCACCATGAGAAAACGCCCTCATTTTCAGTAGCGCCGGACAAAGGCTTTTTTTACTGTTTTGGCTGTCAGTCAGGCGGTAATGTTTTTAATTTTTTGATGAAAATTGAAAATATCGGTTTTATGGATGCTGTAAAAGTGTTAGCGCAGAAGATGAATATCCAGTTGCCTGAAGTGGAAAAGTCTGAGCAGGAGTTGGCCAGGGAGCGGCTGTTAGCAGAATTGTTTAGAGTTAACGAAATGGCCCGGGATTTTTATTATTCCTGCCTTGTTAATACAAGTTACGGACAGAGTGCTCGCGAATATTTAGCATCACGCGGAATAACCATACAGGTTATTGAAAAATTCAAGCTTGGGTTCGCGCCCCCGCATTGGGATAAATTATCACAAGCGTTTATGGGGCGGGGGATAGATAGACAGTTATTAATTAATGTCGGCCTGGCTGTCGAGCGTTCACACGGAAATGGAATATATGATCGATTTCGTAATCGCATTATGTTTCCTATCGCCAATATTCGAGGGAAAGTGATTGGGTTTGGCGGAAGGGTACTTGATGATAGCCAACCTAAATATTTAAACTCACCTGAAACGCCGATTTTTAATAAGCGGCACATTCTATACGGCATGGAGCATGCATTTAAAAGTATCCGCGATTCGGGTAAAGCCATTGTCGTTGAAGGATATATGGACGCAATCTCAGCGCATATAGCAAACCTTAAAAACGTAGTGGCTTCGTTAGGAACAGCCTTTACTCCGGATCAAGCAAAACAGATATTGCGCTTGGCGGATGAAATAATTTTTGCTTATGATAGTGATGCTGCCGGTAGGAATGCGACAGTTCGTGCTTTATCGATTGTTCAGGAATTGGGAGCTAAGGTAAGGGTTTTATCTATTCCTGATGATAAAGACCCTGATGAGTATATAAAAAATCATGGTGCTGTCGCTTTTAATGATTTGATTTCAAATGCTGATGGACTTATTGAATATCAGATCAAGCAGGCATTAAAGGAGATTGATTATTCAAGCCTGGAAGGCAAAGTCGCAGTTGTTTCTAGGATAATCCCCGTCTTAGCAGGATCTAAAAATGCAGTAGAGGTAAATAGTCATATTGCTCATGTATCCCAATTGTTAGCTATTGATGAAGGGGCTATCCGGAGCGAACTGAGCAAATTTATGAGACATGCGCAAAAGGATAAAACTGTAAGTTTGGGAAAGACTATAAACAATATATCGTTAATAAACAAGCCATCTGAGGCAGTTGAACAAGCTGAAAGAAATATTATTCGCTTAATTTATGATAATAATAATCTGATAAAAGATGTAAAAACGAGTCTCGCTACTGTGGACTTTCAAGATGAAAATCGTCAAGAAATAATTAAATCTATTATTGACGCGTATAATATGGGAAAAAATATTTCAGATACAGCTTGGTGTACAAATCTAAGTGATTCAGCTAATGCCGAGTTATCGCATATTATGTTGATGGAAGTCCCTACAGACAACGTAGATAAACTTATCGATGATTGTATGCGAACTATTCGTTTAGCGCATCTTAACGCATTATACGAAGAACATCGGCTACGCGCTGATGAATTAGAACGCATGGGGGATAGTCGCTTTCTGCAGGAATTAGCGGAAAGTCAGCGAATAAAAGATGAAATTAAGAAATTACACAATTGATAGCTTAATAGCACGTAAAGAACTGATCGGCCAAGGGAGGAGGGGAGTAAAATGACTGAGAAAAAGAATATCATTAATGATCACGTAAGTGAATTGCTGCATAAAGGAAAAAAACGTGGCGGCGTACTGACGTATGGCGAAATCATGGATACTCTCCAAAGTGATGATTTGTCTCCTGATGAGATTGATGATATGTACGAAGTTTTTTCCAATAAGGGAATTGAGATAGTGGATGAAATTCCCGAAGTCGAGAGCTTAGATGGTTCGGAAATGTCTGAAATTGAAGAAACAGCTCCGGAAGAGGCCGATGTTGATCTGACCATTCCTGAAGGTATTAGTATTGACGACCCGGTTCGCATGTACCTAAAAGAAATTGGTCGTGTACCGCTTTTATCCGCCGAAGAAGAGGTAAGTCTAGCTAAACGTATGGAGGGCGGAGATGAGGAGGCAAAGAGGCGACTGGCTGAGGCTAACCTCCGCCTGGTAGTGAGCATTGCTAAGCGCTATGTTGGACGCGGAATGCTTTTTCTGGACTTAATTCAAGAAGGTAATTTAGGGCTTATAAAAGCTGTTGAAAAATTCGATTATAGTAAAGGCTATAAATTCAGCACTTATGCTACTTGGTGGATTCGCCAAGCTATTACACGGGCTATTGCCGACCAAGCACGCACAATCAGAATACCTGTGCATATGGTAGAAACCATAAACAAGCTAATCCGAGTATCTCGTCAATTGCTGCAAGAGTTAGGCCGGGAGCCAAGTCCTGAAGAAATTGCCCGCGAGATGGATATAAGCGTGGAACGAGTTAGAGAGATAATGAAAATCGCTCAGGAACCTGTATCACTAGAAACTCCGATAGGTGAAGAAGAAGACTCGCATCTAGGCGATTTTATTGAAGATCAGGATGCGCCTGCTCCTGCGGAAGCTGCTTCCTTCATGTTGCTCAAAGAGCAACTAGAAGAAGTACTTGAGACATTAACACCAAGAGAAGAAAAAGTCCTTAGGCTTCGCTTTGGGTTAGACGATGGACGCGCGCGTACCCTAGAAGAGGTTGGACAGCATTTTGGTGTTACTAGGGAACGTATCCGTCAAATTGAAGCAAAAGCTCTTCGAAAATTGCGTCATCCAAGCCGTAGTAAAAAACTAAAAGATTTTCTCGAGTAAAAAACGCTTGACGTAACATAAAACTTGTTTTATAATGTATTTTGTCAGTTACGTTCCTCGATAGCTCAGTCGGTAGAGCAATCGGCTGTTAACCGATCGGTCGTAGGTTCGAGTCCTACTCGAGGAGCCATTTAAGAATGCTAAACAGGCTTTCTTCGGAAAACCTGTTTTATAATCTCCGGGCCTATAGCTCAGCGGTAGAGCAGCCGGCTCATAACCGGCTGGTCCCTGGTTCGATCCCAGGTGGGCCCACCATTTATTTAACATAAATTAAAAAATGGCCCGTTGGTCAAGCGGTTAAGACACCGCCCTTTCACGGCGGTATCAGGGGTTCGAATCCCCTACGGGTCACCACTAGGGTGATTAGCTCAGCTGGGAGAGCGCCTGCCTTACAAGCAGGATGTCGGCAGTTCGATCCTGTCATCGCCCACCATTGTAACTAAATGCAAAGCATAGCTTTGCATTTTTTTGTATTTTCCAGTATACTAAACATAATAACATTAGGGGGCAAGACATTGCGACTTAGCGCACGATTACAAGCTGTTGCTAACCTGGTTGAGGGTGGGACAACTTTAGCTGATATTGGAACAGATCATGCTTACTTACCTATATTTTTAGTTCAAGAAAAAATCGTTTCGCGGGCAGTCGCAGGCGAAGTTAGTCTGGGTCCATATAAAGCGGCGCAGCAAGCTATAGAAAATGCCGGACTGCAGGATAGTATAAATTTAAGACTGGGAAACGGGTTGCAAGTTATTAAACCGGCTGAAATTGAGACAGCTGTGATAGCTGGTATGGGCGGAGCTACAATAATTAATATTCTCCAAAGCGCGCCGGAAGTTGTTGCCTCTCTCAAACGCCTAATTGTTCAGCCGATGATAGCAGCAGCATCTGTCCGCCAATGGTTTACTAAAAACGGTTGGCAGATTGTCGATGAGGTCTTAATCTTAGACGATGGTAGACTTTATGAAATAATTGCTGCCGAACATGGTAAATCAGCAGAATTTGAAAACATATTATATGAAATAGGCCCAATTCTGTGGGATAAAAAGCCGCCCTTACTGTCGGTTCATATAGATCAATTGATAAATCAGACAAAACGAGTTATAGATGAGATGACAGCAGGCAAAAACTTTTCAGCAAAATATTATGAATATAACGAAAAGCTTCGCGGATTGGAGGCTAAGAAGGCATGCCTATAAAATGCCAATCAATAATTAATGAACTCGAAAAGCTTGCGCCGCGCGATTTAGCGGAAGATTGGGATAATGTAGGTCTCCTGGTAGGAAGTCCAGACCAGGATATTTCTAAAATCTTAATTGCACTGGACGTTACTGATAATGTTGTTGATCAAGCTATAACTAATAATTCTGACATGATTGTGACGCATCATCCGTTGATTTTTAAGGGCATCAAGAATATTCGTACTGATTTGCCTCATGGAAAGCTATTGGCTAAGCTTATAAAGAATGATATTGCAGTTTATACTGCTCATACTAATCTTGATATAGCTGCAGGTGGAATAAACGATATCTTAGCGAGCAAGTTAAACTTGACTAATGTCCAATCATTATCCCCGGGTCATAGTGAAAAGCTACTTAAACTGGCAGTATTCGTGCCGGATACTCATGCAGAGGCAGTTCGGGCCGCGATATGCGACGCCGGGGCAGGGCATGTCGGTAACTATAGCCACTGTACCTTTCAGACCGACGGTACTGGCACTTTTATGCCGCTAGAGGGTACTAATCCGTTTCTCGGCAGTCAAGGCGAGTTGGAGCAGGTACGGGAAGTGCGTTTAGAAACTGTTATGTCTGAGAAAATATGCAATAAGGTAATTAAGGCTATGCTGAAGGCTCACCCATATGAAGAGGTTGCATATGATTTATACCAACTTGCCAATACCCGGCCTCAGTTAGGGCTAGGACGTATTGGCAGTTTGTCTGCGCCTAAATCGTTGGCCGAGTTTGTGGATGAGGTAAAGCAAGCTTTAGGAATAAATTTGGTTAACGTCGCCGGACCTGAGAATAAATCTATCTGGAAGGTTGCCGTCTGTGGCGGCAGTGGAGCTAGCTTAATTCATTCAGCAGCTTTCGCCGGTGCTGATGTACTTGTTACCGGCGACGTAAAATACCATGAAGCCCAGGAAGCCGTTGCCGCAGGCATAGTTATTGTTGATGCCGGACACTTTGCTACAGAAGTTGTTATTGTTGATTACCTTAGTAATTACCTAGGGGCCCAAGCTCGTAATGAGAAATGGGGTATTGAAATTATTACCGATAATATTAGAACAGATATTTTTCGTCGTTATTAGACAGGTGTTTATGCCTGTCTATATTTTTTTGGCTATTTAAGCTATAAGGAGGAGGTACTAATGATTAAGGAGCAGCTAAATATGTTATGGAATTTACAAATGCTTGAGCAGAATAAAACTGCTATTATTCAGAAAAGGCAGGCCATTAACACACAAGAAATTAAAAATATGTGGTACGAAATTGAGACGGTCACAAGCAGCATAAAGCAGTACCAAGCAAGTCTAGCTGCCTGTTCCAACCAGTCATTTGAAATTGAAACCTCTATTGAAGGGGTTAGCAAGCAATTAAAAAAAATCGAAAACCAGCTTTATGTTAGTGGGATAAAAAACGTAAAGGAAATAGAGCAACTAAGAGGTAAATATGATTGCCTAAAAGCTACAATTGCTTTAAAGGAAGATGAATTATTGGATCATATGGATCAATGTGACAAACTAGCTAAGGAGATAGCAAAATTAAATGAACAACTTAGCGAAAAAAAACGTCAGCGCGAAGAGAAACAGCAAAATATTGCGATTGATAAGGCTTTACTAGATAAAAGCATATTAGATACCGAACAGGAAATTATAGCTTGTTCACAGCTAATAGATAAAGAATTGCTGCATACTTATAATGAACTTAAACGTAATTTTGATAAGCCAATAGCAAAATTAAATAATGATTATTGCAGCGGCTGCCATCGGAGTTTACCAATAACAAAAGTTGAAACTGCAAAAATTAAAATGGCCTATTGTGATAATTGCGGCCGAATACTAATTCCCTAATAAAAGGCAGAGCGATTAAATCCATTGATAATGTGAATAGTATATGTTATACTAATAATCCAAGTTGTGAGTATAAAAGATGATCGCGGATGTCTTTTCAGACATTTGAGGAAAGTCCGGGCTCCACAGGGCAAGGTGCTGGATAACGTCCAGCGAGGGCGACCTCAGGGAAAGTGCCACAGAAATGTAAACCGCCGGTTTTTGCCGGTAAGGATGGAACGGTGCGGTAAGAGCGCACCAGCAGTTAGGTGACTAACTGGCTAGGTAAACCCCACCTGGTGCAAGACCAAATAGGGAAGGGATGAGGCTGCCCGCTAACCTTCCGGGTGTGTCGCTAGAGCCGTCAGGTAACTGACGGTCCAGATAAATGATCATCACCGCTTTTGCGGTACAGAACTCGGCTTATTGATTACTTGCAACTTTAATGAATTTTTTAAACCCGCAGTATGTTGAACTGCGGGTTTTATATTTAAGTTGACTTTTTTTGTATATTTCTCTAATATAATAATTACCAACCCCCCGGGGGGTGGGATGTGATTAGAAGTTTTAGGTTTGTCTTATACTATTATAGTAAATTACTCACGAATATGAAGGAGGTAATATTTATGTCGTTGGTAAATATTCAAAACGAAACTGAATTTGATGAATTAGTGTTGAAAGCCGATAAGGCGGTATTAGTTGATTTTTGGGCGCCCTGGTGCGGACCTTGTAAGATGGTTGGACCCGAGGTGGAAGCTTTATCAAACGATTATGAAGGCAAAGCTATTGTCGCAAAAGTAAACGTTGATGAGCAGCAGTCTCTAGCATCAAAATATAATGTTATGAGTATACCTACTCTATTAGTATTTAAAGATGGACAGGAAACCAAACGTATTGTTGGCTTTCGGCCGAAAAAAGAACTTGGTGCTGCCCTTGACAGTGTTATGTAAGTTACTACTCCCGTTATGCGGGAGTTTTCTTTTTTAAATACTAGTTTTAGGGTATTGCGAAATCAAGAAAATCTAGTTACTTGCGATAATTAGTGTAATTTGCGATAATAGGACTAGATTATAGGAAGGAGCAATAACCCAATGATTATTTCGTGGAATACCACACAAGCTTGCAATATAAAGTGTATTCACTGTTACCGCGATGCGGGTACAAGACGCTCTGATGAACTTTCAACCGAAGAAGGTAAAAAACTGCTATCAGAGATGGCCAAAGCTGGGTTTAAAATTATAATTTTAAGCGGTGGCGAACCACTTTTCAGATCTGATATTTACGAGTTAATTAGTCATGCTCGCAGTGTTGGCATGAGACCTGTTCTTGGCACAAACGGTATCCTGATTACTGATGAAGTAGCTGTAAAGCTAAAGGAAGCCGGTCTTGCGCGGGCAGGAATTAGTTTAGACAGTACTGATAAGAAACAGCACGATTGGTTTAGGCAATGTGAAGGTGCCTGGGATCAAACAATGCGAGGGATGGAAGCATGCCGTAATGCTGGTCTTCCGTTCCAAGTTCATACAACGGCAATGAGCTGGAATGAAGCTGAAATTACTAAGATAACTGATTTAGCAGTTGAAGTGGGTGCCGCCGCGCATCATGTGTTTTTTCTAGTACCTACAGGACGTGGTAAGGATATTGAGGATACTACGTTAAAAACTGCTCAATACGAAGCATTACTTGAACGCATTCTTGATAAGCAGAATGAAGTTTCAATTGAATTAAAACCAACATGCGCTCCCCAATTTATGAGGATTGCGAAACAGCGCAATATGGCAATGAGATTTACGCGCGGTTGCCTCGCTGGAACCGGATATTGCGTAATACTGCCAAATGGAGATGTGCATCCTTGTCCATATCTGCCAATAAAGGTTGGCAATGTACGTGAGAAAGAATTTGATGCAATATGGCGTGACAGCAGTTTATTTAATGAACTGCGTCATGAAGAGCTTAAAGGCGGCTGTGGTCGCTGCGGTTATGATAAAATTTGCGGAGGCTGCAGAGCTAGAGCTTATTATTATTCTGATGGTGATTATTTAGCTGAAGAGCCGTGGTGTGACTACGGACGATAATTTATATACACCCGTTGTGTAAGTTATTACGCAACGGGTGTTTTTTCATACATTTTGGGTAACCATATTAGATGGCATTAGCAGAAACGTTAATACTTAGTAAGAAATAAAATATTACTTTCCAAATATTTAGCAGGAATTGTAATATATTTGTAAAAAATAGTAATGGATAATTCAGAATTGTAAAGATTCGAAAAATTAGATAATTTGAGAATGAGGCGGGTTGATATGGAAAAAAGAGATTCGTTATGGGACGTATTTCAAAAGAAGAATTTAAGCCGCCGCAGCTTCTTGAAAGCTTGCGTCGCCATCACCGGTATAATGGGTCTTTCACCAACAATGATACAGGATGTGGTCTATGCGGCCGAAAATCGCCCATTACCACCGGTTATATGGCTTCATGGCCATGAATGCACTGGCTGTGACGAGGCATTTATTCGGTCTGAAACGCCGCTAGCTTCGGATGTTATTTTAAACATGATAGCTTTAGAAGATATGGAGGTGCTCGGTGCTGCCGCAGGTATACAATTAGAGCATCATGCTGCAGAGATTATGAAAAAATATGCTGGACAGTATCTGCTCCTAGTTGAGGGAGCTGTTCCAGTCGGTGAAGACGGAATTTATTGTATGGTAGGCGGCAAAACATTCGAAGAAAACTTAAAAGAAGCGGCAAAAGGGGCTGTTGCAGTAGTTAATATTGGTTCATGCGCAGCATGGGGCGGCATTCAGGCAGCAAAACCTAATCCGACTAAGTCGGTGGCCGTTAGCGAAGTTGTCCGCGGAAAGCCGATTATTAATATCCCGGGCTGTCCGCCAATACCGGAAGTAATTACGGGCACAATAATGCATTATGTTATTTTTGGTCAAATCCCGCCGCTCGATAGTAAAAATCGTCCTAAACAATTTTTTGGCAATCGAATTCATGATACCTGCTATCGCCGCGCCTTCTTTGATTCAGGAATGTTTGTAGAGAAATTTGATGATATCGGCAGTAAAGCTGGCTGGTGTTTATATAAAGTAGGATGTCGCGGTCCGGAAGCTTATAATTCATGCGGCAATCTAAGATGGTGGAATGGTTTGTCCTACCCGATTCAGGCGGGTTCACCCTGCGTTGCCTGCGCATCTAATGATTTTTGGGATAACGATCCATTCTTCCAGCGTCTTCCTAATATACCTATTCCAAACACAATCGCTAATGCAGACAAGGTAGGAATGGTGGCTGCCGGGGCAGTCACAGCTGGTGTTGTCGCACATGGAATTGCTTCTGTTATCCAACATAAAAAGTATCATAAAAATGAGAATGAACATAACGATGATTGAGGGGAGAAGCTGGAATGAAACGAATTGTCGTCGATCCTGTAAGTCGGATTGAAGGTCATTTACGAGTTGAAGTTATGATAGACGAAGCTACAGGTAAAGTCCAAGATGCCCTCTCCAGCGGCACAGCTTGGCGAGGAATCGAAATTATCTGTAAAGATAGGGATCCGCGCGATCTTTGGCTTTTCGTACAGCGTATATGCGGAGTATGTACGACGGTACACGCTTTGGCTTCGGTAAGAGCAGTTGAGGATGCTCTCGGTATTGAAATTCCTAAGAATGCCAATTACATTAGGAATATCATTTATGCATCGCAAGTAGTACAAGATCATCTTATTCACTTCTACCATTTGCATGGTTTGGACTGGGTGAGCCCTGTTGAGGCTCTGAAAGCAGACCCCGCCGCGGCTGCGGCTTTACAAAATACGATTTTAGAGAAATATTCTTTGCCTTTTAGCGGGCCTGTTGAACATACTACAAGTGCTTACCCTAAAGAGTTTCCTAAGGCCACAACGGCATATTTAAAAGAGATACAGGCTAAAGTGAAGAAAATTGTTGATAGCGGACAATTAGGTATCTTTGCAGCGCATTATTGGGATCATCCCGATTATGCTATACTACCTCCGGAAGTTCATTTGATTGCGATATCGCATTATCTTAATATGTTAGACAAACAGCGGGAATTAGTTAAATCCCATTTGATATTCGGTGGAAAAAATCCTCATCCTCACTATCTGGTAGGCGGAATGTCTTGTTCAATCTCAATGAATGATATGAATGCTCCGGTCAATACTGAGCGGTTAGCAGTCGTAGATACGTCAGCCAACTTTGGGATTGATTGTGTTAACTCCTTTTATGTTCCTGACTTGTTAGCCATAGCTGATATCTATTCTAAAGCCGGCTATCTAGATGGGGGCGGGCTTGCCAAAGAACGGGTACTCGGTTTCGGAGACTTACCTGATGAAACGTATAGCGGCACTAGCAACGGCAGTTATCACAGCAATCTTTTGCTTAGATCAAATGGTGTCGTTGAGAACTTTGGTCAGGGGGTTACAAACGCTGTATTTCATCCGTTCGATCCCAAAGACATTGCCGATCCGGATACTCTAACTGAAAGTGTTGAACATGCTTGGTATCAATATCCGGAAGGTCAAGCAGATATTCATCCCTGGAACGGAGTTACTAAGCCTGAATATACAGCACCTAAAGAAGGGACAAAAACAAATTGGAAATATCTCGACGAAAATGGCAAGTATTCTTGGATAAAAACTCCTAAGTGGCGAGGGAAAACAGCCGAAGTTGGTCCACTTGCCCGTTATATAATTGTTTACACTAAAGTTAAAAAAGGGATTATCCAGCCGACCTGGGTAGAGAATATGATGGTAAGTCAAATAGATGCCGTATCCAAAATTCTTAATCTACCACCGGAAAAATGGCTCCCGTCTACGCTTGGGCGTACATTAGCGAGAGGGCTTGAGGCACAAGTATTTGCCTATGTAAATAAGTATTTTACCGATAAGCTGCTGAATAATATTAAAGCAGGCGATACTACCGTCGCCAATATGGTTAAATGGGAGCCGTCGTCTTGGCCGCAGGAAGCCCAGGGCGTAGGTCTGCATGAACCGCCGCGCGGTGGACTCAGCCATTGGATAGTTATAAAAAATGGCCGGACTGCTAACTACCAAACCGTTGTCCCTAGTACGTGGAATGCATGCCCCAGGGACAGCAAAGCCGGATACGGAGCATATGAACTTGGTATGATTGATACTAAAGTAAAGATAGCTGAAAAACCCCTTGAAATTCTGAAACTAATCCATTCTTTTGATCCATGCCTAGCCTGTGCAACTCACCTTTATAACGCGGAAGGCGAGCAAATTACTGTCGTGAATACTGATCCATTCAAGTAGTAAGAATATTAATAGAGAAAGGGGTCAGTCAAATGAGCACCGAGCCATTAAGGTGTGTTTATGTGTTCAGTCCGTTTTTGCGGTTATTTCACTGGATAATGGTTTTTTCGATTACCATATTGTTTATTACCGGCTTGTACATCGGCAACCCAGCGTATATCGGGACTCAAGGTACTGAGGCCACATATGCCGTTGAATCCCTCTTTTCGATGGAGACTATTCGCTACATACACTTCATAACGGCATTTATTTTTGTCGCTAGCTTTATCATGCGGATATACGGCATGATAGTTTTTAAGGGGGACCGTTTATTTCCTCGGCCGTGGACTTTTGAGTATTGGCTGGGAACAATCGATGTAGCCATGCATTACGCTTTTATTACTCCTGTGCATAGGCCGTATATCCGGAATCATATGGCCAGAGCAGGCTATGCGTCGGTGTATGTGATGATTTTACTCGAGGTAGTCACTGGTTTTGCCATGTATTATATGATTGATCCTAATCGATTTGGTGCCAAAGTTTTTGGTTGGTTCAATCATCTTCTGATAAATGAATACTATGTGCATTTAATTCATCATTATGTCGCATGGTTTATTGTACTATTTGCCATAGTTCATGTTTATATGACTATCAGGGCGGACTTAACTGATAAGAACGGCGAAATATCTAGTATGTTTTCTGGTGTTAAATTTCTCAAGGCGGATCCTGATGATATAGGAGATATTGATCATGATAAAGATAACAGTTCTGGGAATCGGAAATATTCTTCTTCAAGATGAAGGATTAGGGGTTCGGACGGTTGAAAGACTTATGAACAATTATCGTTTTCCCGACGATGTTCAGGTATTAGACGGAGGAACGTTAGGAATGGGACTTATACCTTTTCTTGACGGTACTGATAAATTATTGATTGTAGATGCTATTGCTGGCAAACTGCCGCCCGGATCTATCTATGAATTGCGGGATGGCGAAGTTAAAACCTACTTTAAGCAGAAGGTTTCTCTGCACGATCTAGGCATTCAGGATGTGCTTGCAACAATGGAAGTTTTGGAAAAGCCAATAAAAGAGATTGTGGTTGTTGGCATGCAGCCGGGTACAATGAATGTTGGGTTAGAATTGAGTTCAGAAATTGAACAGGGCCTTGTAAAGTTGGAGAGTCTTGTACTAAAACAATTAGCTGATTGGCAGGCGGAGGTAGAACAGGTTGGATGATAATCAATTACCGATAAAGGTTAAAGCGGTGTTAGTTGAAATCAAAGATGCGTTGTCGCGGTTTCTGCAATCTGGTGAATCGTGGACAATCTTTATTGATAAGATGGCTTTATCATTTGAGGAACGTCAGGCAATCCACGATTTTTTAGGTCAAGGAACAGTGACCGTCAAATTTAATGATGTTGCTGAACCTGTCGAATGGCTGGAAAGCGGTGTTGCTGGCGTTTGGTATGGCGTTTTTTATAATGCAAAGGGCAATCCAATTTTAGAAACAATTGAAATAAGCGCTTTCCCGGAGTTGGCTGCAGCTCAGTCTGAGGATGCAGCGCATGATATCAAAATCATTACCGAAAAACTTGGTTTAGCATAAGACGGCCCGGCACAAGCCGGGTTGTTGGCATTATTGGAGTTTACCAGTCGAACTAGCCTGCCAATAAAGGATATTTGCTGTAAGTAACGAAATTTAACATTCTTGGGAATAATAATTAAAAAATTATTTGTGATAATTGATGAGGTGACTAGCATGCTACGCGGAATTCGAGGGGCAATAACTGTTAATCAAAATGAACGTAATGATATTCTATCCGCCGTATCAGAACTCTTAAACGCTATGAAAGAGGCAAATTCAATCGATCTAGAGGATATTGGAGCGATAATTTTTAGTTCGACGCCTGATTTAGATACTGCATTTCCGGCCGCTGCTGCAAGATCGTTAGGCTGGCATGAAGTACCGCTTTTTGGCACGCAGGAAATCGATAATCCCTTAGGATTACCTCATTGTATCAGGGTGTTGATTTTATGGAATACTGAACTGCCGCAAAAGAGCATACGCCACGTCTATTTGCGCGATGCAGTGCGTCTCCGCCAAGATATTATCAGATAGAGGACGCTAGTCATAGATAATGACTTTCAGGTTAATTACCAAATAATGGAATGCAAACATTAAGAAAAAAAGCATAAACCAGCAGGATATTGCATAAAAATGGCGAAATTATTTTTCAGCAGTATAAAGCCTAATCAAGCTTACGACCGGGGAACCAAATGTTAAGGGTGAATTTTGAAAGGACGTATGTATAAATACTTTCATCAGGGTACCTCAACCCTAACCCGTCAGCTAACCTCGGAGGCCGTTGAGAGGAGTCGAAAAAGTGTCAAAGCTTTTCCGAACCATGTTGTTTTGTATGGTTCTATTATGTTTTTCTTCGCTCGCGTATGCTGCGGCTTATCAAAAAGGAGATCAAGGCGAAGATATTGCGTTGATTCAGCAGCGTCTAAGTTCGCTAGGCTATGAGACCGGTGCCGCGGATGGTGACTTTGGCACAGTAACGGAAAACGCCGTTAAAAACTTCCAACGAGATAAGGGTCTTGAAGCTGATGGCATTATTGGCACGCAAACTTATCAGCTTTTGATGGGACGGGATATCCCTGTCAGTAGAGCTACCTCCGCGACAGTAGTTCGCCGAGTTACCCAAAATGCCATGAAATATACCGGCGTCCCTTATGTATTCGGCGGTACAACACCTAACGGCTTTGACTGTTCAGGCTACACCCGTTATGTATTTGCCCAATCCGGCATCTATTTACCACGTACTGCTGACGACCAATTCAAATTAGGCCGGTCAGTATCTTACTATAATTTGCGACCCGGAGACCTGGTTTTCTTTACTACATATGCGCCAGGACCTTCACATGTTGGAATTTATCTTGAGAATGGGAAGTTCATTAGCTCGACGTCTAGCCGTGGTGTAATGGTAAGCAGGCTGGACAGCGGTTATTGGGGAAGTCGTTACTACGGTGCACGAAGAATATTGTAGATAAGCAAGATATTGGGGGCGTTAGCAGCCCTCTTTTATTTTTACTGCTATTATATAATGCACGATTGAGTATTTATGAAATAAAAGTACACTATTAAGTTTGGAACTTATAGCTTGATCATGCTCTAATGGTAAAAATGGGAATACTATAATTGATGCATCCCGTAAGAGGCCCTTAGGATAGAAAAAACTTTGGCTTATTCATAGCGGTACACATATGCTGAAAAAGGTGATTGGAAAATGTGCATGGTAAATCTATCAAACATAAGATTCTCTTATGGTGATGATGTTGTTTTAGAAAACTTATCACTTGCTATAGATCAAGGAAGCTTTACAGCAGTAATCGGTCCTAACGGTGCAGGCAAGAGTACTGTCCTTAAGATTATTGCAGGTATACTAACCCCGCAGGCGGGAACTGTTACTATCCGCGGTAAAAATTTGCGAGAGGCTAGATATGACGGTCTAATTGGCTATGTTCCTCAAAATTATGGAAAGAATATCAGTGGGTTTCCGGCTACAGTTGAAGAGGTCGTAAAATTAGGTACTTTAGCAGGTCTAAATAGAAAATGCTCAAAAAGTGCTGCCTGCCACATTGTTGATCACATGCTTCAGTTAGTAGGCTGTAAAGAAATCCGAAAGAAGCGAATTGGAGAACTGTCCGGAGGCCAACAGCAGCGCGT
Organism: Veillonellaceae bacterium; assembly: GCA_012523975.1. Taxonomy (NCBI): domain Bacteria; kingdom Bacillati; phylum Bacillota; class Negativicutes; order Veillonellales; family Veillonellaceae; species Veillonellaceae bacterium. Next base: position 28,472 of record JAAYSF010000071.1, on the reverse strand, counting down.
AATGGTGGCCAGAGCGTTAGCCGGTAATCCAGAGCTTTTACTCTTAGACGAACCTACCAGTGGTGTTGACTATGAAGCAAGCGCCAAAATTTACGAACTTTTAGGTCAGCTTAATTGTAATTTGGGTGTTACAGTTATTATGGTATCGCATGATATTGAAAAAGCAATCAAATGGTCAGATAAGGTGGTATGTATTAATCGTGGATTATGTTTCTTTGGTGACAGTAACGATTTTAATATTACCCATCTCCAATCCCGCCATCGATGGTTTTACGCCGGTCTTCAAGGGGAGAATTAAACTATGGAATTTTTACAGTATGATTTTTTTCAACGGGCGCTTGTTGCGGGATTAATTGCCGCGCTTGTATGCCCTTTAATTGGGATATTTGTAGTTGTCCGTCGTCAATCACTTATCGGCGATGGATTAGGGCATATTGCATTTGCCGGGGTAACAGGGGGCTACCTTATTGGCTGGTATCCGGTAGTTGGGGCCTTAGTTCTGACGGTAGTCGGTGCTATCGGCATTGAACTAATGCGTCGGCGACATACACAGTATACTGATATGGGACTAGCAATTTTTTTCTATGCAGGCATTGCTATGGCAATAATTTTTAGTACTATGACTAAAATGCCTAGCGCCGGACTACTGAGTTTTCTATTCGGCAGTATTATGACAGTAACGACAACTGATGTGACCTTAATAGCAATAAGCGGCACAATGGCCGCCGCTGTTATATATTTTCTTTATAATAAGCTTATGCTAATTGCCATTGATGAAGATGTAGCAAGTGTAACCGGTGTAAACGTTTCACTTATTAACATGGCTTTTAGTGTTATAACGGCAGTTGTTGTAGTTGTTGGAATGACAGTGGTAGGTATCCTGCTAGTGAGCGCGCTGATGGTAGTGCCTGTTGCCGCTGCCTATTTGTTAAGATTAAGCTTTAAAGGAACTCTTATTGCGGCCGCCGCCATATCCGTAGTATCTGTTTTAATGGGGCTGATAATATCATTCTACCTCGATATAGCTCCCGGCGGGACTATCGTTATTATGGCAGTAGGAATTTATGCCACCCTATTAATTTGCCGAAAAGTGATGGAATTAAAGACAAAATATTCTCGTGGCCTACCGATGACTAGGCACAAGTAGCACTATAAGTTTTGCATAATATTTAGCAATTGGTACAACGATAATCGACGACACTATATTAAAAAAGGTGTGAATAAATGCAACCTGGCCGGCAAAATCAGCAGAAAATCCACTGGCGGCTTGAATAAGTTGGGGTGTGAAGGGTAAGGCGACCATTACACCTAAAACATTCAAAACAATGTGTGACATCGCAACCCGTTTAGCAGCCAAAGGTGCTCCAGCAGCAATTACAACGGAAGAAAGGCACGAGCCGATATTATTGCCATATACAACATATGCTGAGGTTGTTAGATCGACAATTCCGTCACTTGCCAGTAACATTAAAACGCCTGTCGCAGCGCTGCTTGACTGAAACAGTAGGGTAATAACTATGCCGCCTAGGATACCAAAAAGTGGATTGGATTTAGAGGCAATCAGATAATGAACCAAATTGTTGAATTTAGAAATAGTTTCTAATGAATCAGATAAAAGCGTTAATCCTGTGAACATGCTAATTAGTCCGCATATGGCCAGAGACGGATAGCGAAATTTACGGCTAATTAATGCTATTAAGGAAAATGCCATAAGGAATGGTATTAGATATTGCTCTGATAAAGAGATAGTCATTAGTTGAACAGTTGAGCAAGTACCAATATTAGCACCGAGAATTATTCCAAGCCCTTGATAGAACGACATGTATTCAGCACTTACTAGGCCAATTGTAATTAAGGACACGGCAGTACTGCTTTGCATGACGGCAGCGGCAATTGTACCGACAATCATACCGCGCCAAGGCGTTACTGTAAGCTGTTGAAGAACTTTCTGTAGCTTAAACCATAATAATTTCTTCAGGCCATATCTCATTAGAAAAATTCCGCCAATAAGCATAGCGATACCAATAACGGCTAATATTATAAAATGCATTTTAGTTCCCCCCATTCCAGTACACTGTATGCGCTCAGGGAAATTTATATTAACGGTCATACTTTCACATTTTGTCAATACCTGTTATAATGTAAATAATTACAAGTATTCCATATATCGTCAGGAGGTAGCCTATGAAGCAAGTTACAAGATCTGAAGCTTGGCAAATATTGAGAGAGCATATGAAAAGTGAGTCGTTACTCAAACACTGTTTGGCAGTTGAAATAGCAATGAGAGCCTATGCTGAAAAATTTGGCGAGGATGTTGAATACTGGGGTGCTGTCGGTCTGCTACACGATGTTGATTTTGAAAAGTACCCTGATGATCATCTTAATCATGTGGAAGAACTACTTGAACCATATGGGTTTGACGAACAATTTTGCACTGATATAAAGTCGCATGCTAGGGACTGGAGTAGTGAACGTACCTTATTGCAAAAAACACTGCTTGCTGTCGATGAAATGACAGGCTTCATTATTGCCTGCGCTCTAGTTCGGCCCGACAAGAGCCTTGATAACCTCGAAGTAAAATCGGTTATGAAAAAAATTAAGGATAAAGCCTTCGCGCGGGCTGTTAATCGGGAACTGCTTACTAGTAGTGCTGAAGCTATGGGTATCGATTTTAAAGAGCATGTCGGATTTTTAACCAGGGCGTTAGCGCACGCTGTCAAGCAGCCTGAATATCAGCAACTGCCGCTAGTAGGTTAGTGTGATAACTAGACAAGTGTTGTATTATCGAGCTTTGTGCCGACGATAAACATTCCAGATTTTTTGATTGAATAGTAGAAAGCCTCTTTGCATACGTCTGCATGCAGAGAGGCTTTTATTTTTTGGCGTAAATATTGTTATTAGAGCATACAGATTAGTAAGATGGCTAAGAGGAGAGGTAAAATGGGTAAATTTGCCAACAAATTAACCGCTAACTTACATGATGTATTTGCTCGCGATAAAATCCATCAGCATATAGTTCAGCTGCTGCGCAAACAGGAAGGGCTTAAGATAAGATCGATAGTTATACTGTGCATAGGCTCTGACCGTTATACCGGCGATGCTCTTGGCCCTTTAATAGGATCGGACTTAAAAGAAAATACCAAGCTTAATGTTTACGGGAGTTTAGACTATCCTGTTCATGCCGGTAACTTGGTAGAAACAATAAGTGTTATAAAACACCAGTACCACCATCCACTGATAATTGCAATCGACGCATGCTTAGGAAAACCAAACGAAATTGGTAATATCGAAGTATGGGAAGGCGGTCTGCAGGCTGGAATCGCAGTGGGACACCGACTTCCGTGTGTTGGTGATATCTCTATAATCGGTGTTGTTAATTCCGGCGGGCAGCTCGGGTATTTAGATCTTCAGAGTACGCCGCTATCGATTGTTGTTAAGCTTAGTAAAGTCATAAGCCTTGCGTTGAGGGATGCTGTTCCTGTATTGGAAGAGGAATCAATCTGTATGCTATCGTGCTAACTAGTCTCTAGGGAAAACTTTGTCCCACATAATATACAAAATAATCAATAATGATAAAAAAATTATGCCAAGGTCTCCTAAATATGTCCCCATAATTCACACTCCTTACCATTATTATCTAGATAATAACCAGTTTTTGATAGTCACATTTAGCCTGGCCCCTCCATAAAATGAATCGACAGATACCGTCGGGGGTGATGGCTTAGTGTCTTTTTTTGCAGCGTTAGCGGCTTCCATAATTAAGGGGATTGCGCTCCTTGTTTCGTATGTTACCAATAACACATTTCCTTTACCATTAACAGAAAAGGAAGAAAAAACGTACTTAGACCGGTTGAAAAATGGTGATGAAAAAGCAAAAAATGTTCTGATTGAGCGTAATTTGCGGTTGGTAGCTCATATTGTAAAGAAATTTGATAATACAGGGGAAGACGTTGATGATCTTATATCAATTGGTACAATTGGTCTGATAAAAGCAATAAATACCTTTGATATGGCAAAAAAAATCCGACTAGCTACATATGCAGCCCGCTGTATTGAAAATGAAATTCTCATGCATCTAAGAAGTACTCGCCGAATCAGGGCTGAAGTAAGTCTTTATGATCCCATTGGCGTAGATAAAGAAGGGAACGAGATAACACTGATAGATGTTTTAGGAACAGCGCCCGATGTGGTTGCTGAGGCTGTTGAGAATCAATGTGAATGCGAGCGGCTGAGCAAGCAAATTAGCCGTCTTAGCAATCGGGAGAAGTGGGTATTGGAAATGCGGTTTGGAATGCCAGATGGTAACAGGAAAACACAGCGGGATATTGCCCAAATGCTAGGTATATCGCGATCATATGTGTCAAGAATCGAAAAGCGGGCGATAGGCAAGCTTGGTAAGAACCTTTCCGCAGAAGAAATTCAATAACCTTCCACACGGGAAGGTTTTTTTTTATGGATTAGAGGGTTAATGGCAATTAATGACGAAATACGAAATAATTGGTAAATTGTGATCGTTATAACTACACTCTTTCTGGACGAGGAAATAAAAAGAGGAAGGTGAGGTAATATGGCTAATATTTCGTTATTAAATTGCTTTATCGCTGTAGCAGAGTATATACCACAATTAATTAGCGGAAGAGTAGGAATGGTTGTTTGCGATTGTGAGAAATGGGTTGCTTCAAATTCTATTCCTGAACTTGCACACCAAGTAGTTGTTGGGGAGCCCGTTAAGCCAGGCTCAGCCGCGCATATTGCTATGGAGCAGCGTAAAAAGGTATTGGTAGAAGTACCTAGCGAAGTTTACGGTATACCTTATATTGCAATTAGTATCCCGATAATTGAGAATGGCGAAGTGTTTGGTGCGGTAGCCATTCATGAATCATTGGCCCGTAAAGAAACGTTGCTGGCAGCAGCTAAACAGTTATCTAGCTCGGCATCAGACCTGTCATTATCTATTCAATCAGTCTTAGCGCAAGCCGAGGAAATGGCTGCTAGTGGTAAAATGCTTAAGGGTTTATCTATACAGGCTAATAAACAAGTCAGTGAAACTGATGTCGTTGTTAATTTTATAAAAAACGTTGCTAGTGAAACTAACTTATTGGGTTTAAACGCAGCTATAGAAGCAGCCCGCGTAGGCGAATTAGGACGAGGATTTGGTGTTGTGGCTGATGAAGTTCGCAAACTAGCTGTAAATAGTGCTAGCTCTGCTACACAGATAACTGATACTTTAAGCGGGATCAATGAAAGTATCCAACAGATAGCTACAGAGATCAGCCAAATCGATGTAGTGACCTCTCAGCAAGCCGATACTATCCAAAAACTCACTGCGCATAGTCAGGAATTAATGGCAATGTCAGAGCAGTTAACTAGGATGGCAGAAAACCTTAATAAAGAGAATTAGAATCTAAACCCCGCCGCATTGCGACGGGGTTTACATATTAACTATAGTTCTACAGTTTCTAAGCGGGGATTAGGAAGATAGCGTCGGCCGAATTTGGCACAGGGTTTACCATCGACCATAACCACATCGGCTGTGAAATTGATGTTATTACTGCTAAACAAGCTGCTTCCGACGGCGTATATATCAACAGGAACCTTGGCTTTCTCATATTGAGCAATACGTTCAGCATTGAAGCCGCCTGAAACCATAATTTTAACGTGGTTGAATCCCTCCGCATCAAGAGCGGAGCGAACATTAAATACTAACTGTGGGCAAACACCGGTCGGTTTGATCATTCCCATATTCGGAAGAACAGAAGCATCAACAACGGTTTCAGAGGTATCCAGGCGAACTGCCGACAACTTATCCTTAAGCTCGCGAGCAATCTGGAGACTTGTTCTAACACAATCATTATCAAAATCGACTAACGCTACCCGACCTATAGACTTGTCCATGTATTTATCAAAAGCCTTTGTTGCTCTTAGAGAATCTCCTTTATATGCCGCTATTAGTGCATGGGGAATAGTACCAAGAGCTTCTTCACCATAATATGCACCGTTGGCCGGGGTAGATACACCAGTTACCCCACCGATGTGGGCGGCATATCCGTCAGCAAGCTGTACCGAGTAATAGTCAAACCGTGACGGAAAAAATACAACTGGTTTTCCGGAGGCAGCTTTAACTACTCTGCGAACATTTGTTGCAATTTTAGTCTGTCTAGCTATAACTCCAAGGAAAACAGTTTCAAGATGAGAAAAGTTTGCTAAGTCACCTTCGATGGTGAGCACTGATTCCCAAGGGCGAATTTCGTCGCCATCGTGAAGTGCTTTTACAACTAAATCTTTTGGATTATGCGCGCACTTCTGAATAATGGCAAGCGCCTCATCTATACCGCATAATACAGCATGTTGACGTTGAAAAACCTGCATTAGCACACGGGGATGGTAGTTGTCACGATTTAGAATTTCCTGAGTGCGTAAAAAATAACTGTCGCTAAAAAACCCGTTTTTTATTTCTTCGACGGGAATGCGAAAAACATCCGGGGATAGGCGTGATTTCATTTGGAGGCCTCCTAAATCCAATAGTTTTCTATTATTTGCATGACAGATTTCCATTCTGCATAATACTTATGATACAATAAAACCATATTTTGCTGCAATAGGGGGTACTTGACATGAACGCTCGAGTTGTCGAAATTTCAACTCAAAACCAAGCTCGCCAAGAATTAAAAAAAATAAATTGTGACGAATTTGGCATTAATATCATGGCTCCTAAAGCCATATTTAAAACATTGAAGATTGAAAAAGTTTCGTCAAAAGCAGCAAATTTACTGAAACAAACTTTTTTGGCCAAGGGTGGCGAAGTTGCTGTAGCTCGGGGGACAGCTGACCTTAGTGTTGAATATACCGATGTAGTTATCTGTGCAACAATGAAACAGTATAATCTGGCCGTGGCACAATTAAAAATGCAACCATGGGGTTTGCCCAAAATAGCTGAGGCCATAAATAAAGCTATTAAAGCTACCGAAAAATTTTCTTATCGCGAATACCAATGGCCAGGCAAGAAACTTTTGATTCAGCCTCATAGAACACTTATTATGGGAATATTGAATCTTACTCCTGACTCTTTTTCTGACGGAGGCAAGTATAATAGTTTTGATAATGCACTAAAAAAAGCTGAAGAACTGATTAAAGCCGGAGCCGACATACTTGATATCGGCGCAGAATCAACTCGCCCGGGCTTCGCAGAAATATCAGAAAACCAAGAAATGGAACGTATGTTACCTGTGCTGGAAAAACTGGCGAAAACATGTGAGGTGCCGATTTCGATTGACACATACAAACCGAGTGTTGCTAAAGCGGCGTTAGACTGCGGCGCAAATATAATTAATGATATTTGGGGGCTGCAAAAAGACCCTAACATGGCAAAAGTAGTTGCGGAGTATAATGTGCCGGTAGTAATTATGCATAATCGTATAAATAACGAGTATCAGATTGACATTATGGCTGATATTTGCAATTTTTTAAAAAACAGTATTGATATCGGCATCAATGCTAGAATAAGCTTTGAAAATTTTATTATTGATCCAGGCATTGGTTTTGCCAAGAATGGAGACCAGAACATTGTCGTGATGTCTAGGCTTGAAGAACTTAAATCGTTAGGATGTCCAATTTTGCTTGGTACATCCCGCAAAAGATTTATAGGCGAAGTTCTCGATCTTGCGGTTGACGATCGCGTTGAAGGAACTGCGGCGACGGTCGCGGTAGGTATAACTAAGGGCGCAAATATTGTCAGGGTTCATGATGTAGAGCCGATAGCAAGAGTAGCCAAGATGACTGATGCCATGATAAGGGGGGATTTGTTTGACTGATAAGATTTTGTTGCAAAATATGATGTTTTATGCCTATCACGGTGTTTTTGATTATGAACGCGAACATGGACAGCGATTTTATGTAGATATTGAGATAAATACAGATACGAAGGAGGCCGGAGAATCAGATGATTTAAATTGTGCTGTTGACTATACAACTGTGTATAAAAAAATAAAAGAAATAGTTGAAAAACACCGATATAAGTTATTGGAATCTTTGGCCGCAAAAATTTCGGATGAATTGCTGAAATTTGACCGGGTTAACAGTGTTACCGTACGGATTCGTAAACCTGCAGTGCCAATACCTGGACAAATTGATTATGTACAGTTGGAAATTACACGGAGAGGCTAAATGATAATATTAGGATTAGGATCAAATATCGGCGAGCGAGAGACAAATATTTTAAATGCAATTAAGCAGCTTTCCGCAACAGAAGGAATAACTATCGATAAGGTTTCCGCAATTTATCAAACTGAACCAATTGGTATTAAAGATCAGCCGGAGTTTCTAAATGCAGTAATCAGTATAAAAACCGGCCTAAATTCCTATGAACTTCTAAAAATATGCTTAGATATCGAAACGGCTATGGGGCGCATTCGGACTGTGAAGTGGGGACCCCGTATTATTGATATCGACTTACTGATGTTTGACGAATTGGTCTTAAATGAGGATCAGTTATGCCTGCCTCATCCTAGGATGTTTGAACGAAATTTCGTTTTAGTTCCTTTAATTGATATCGCCGGCGATTTACCAATATATAAGGGCTTAACTGCAACTGAATTGTTGAACAGAAGTACCGATGATAGTAAAGTGCTGTTTTATAAGCAAATTAATTTAGATGCTTAATCTTCGTGCATGTATGGAGGAATTTTATGCGTGAACCGAAAAAGGTATTGTTTATTACTGCACCAATCGGTTCTGGTCATATGCGAGCGGCCCAAGCTATTATGAAAAAGCTGGAAAGTCTGAGTCCCGGCGTTGATACTAAGATGGCCAACATATTTGACTTTATAAGTCCGGTTCTAGGTGATACAATCTTAAAAGGCTATTTGAAGGTGCTTGAACATTTCCCGTTGGCCTACGGTATGGCCTATGGCTGGGGTAATACTAATAAGGCGGCATTATTGGGGCGGGAAATTGTCAGCCGCTATATTTCGTCTCGAATGGAGCGTTTTCTAGTGAACTATGCTCCCGATGCGATAGTCTGTACACATGCTACCCCTGCCGGGATGATTTCGCACTTAGCCAGAAACGGCAAAGTAGGAGTTCCGTCAATTGCAGCTGTTACTGATTTTACCGTCCACCGGTTATGGGCCTACCCTGAATTGGATTATTATTTTGTGGCACATACTAAAATGCGGGACGACTTGGCTAAATGGGGAATTTCTCATGAAAGAAGTCAAGCAATAGGTATACCGGTTGATCAAGTGTTTTCAGCCTTACCTTGCAAAGAAGAAATCTTAACTAAGTTAGAGATGGATAAAACGCTGAAAACAGTCTTAATTATGGGGGGCGGGGCCGGAGTCTTCCCAATGGACAGAATTGTCTCAGCTTGTAATCAAGTTGATGCTTCCTTCCAAATGATCGTCGTTGCAGGTAATAACAAAAAAATGTATAAAAGACTAATTAATAACCAAGTAGGATTTCGCTGTCCAATCAAAATATTCGGTTTTGTTGATAACATCCATGAGTTAATGGCTGTCGCTGATATTTTAATATCAAAACCGGGTGGAATGACTGCTGCCGAAGCCGCTTGCCGGGGGTTGCCTATGGTAATATTTAGGCCCATACCTGGTCAAGAAGAGGCTAATACACGCTATCTAGAAAATAAAAAAGCAGCTATAAAAGCTAATTCACCGCATGACGTCCAAGTCTTGCTAAAAAGGCTATTGGTAGAACAACCGCAAGAATTGACTGAATTAAAGCAAAATATGTATAAGCTCGGACATCCTGAGGCTGCTGACACCATTGCCAGATATATACTAGCGAAGATTGGGTAGATTAAATAGTTTTTAGTGATTATTTTATAATAGATGGGTTGCTGAGGAGTTATGGACAAGTATTATTTAGCCGCGTTTCACATGGTAGAAGGCATTGGTAACGCCGGCTTGCAACGGCTTGTGGATTTTTTTGGCGGTGCTAAAAATGCATGGTTTGCTGATCGAAAGTCTTTATTTTCCTCTCGCCTTTTTAGTGATACTATATGTAATAATTTGCTGGACCACAGGGAAAAGATAGATGTACATAAGATAGCCGCCGAGTGGGAAAAAAAGCGAATTAAGTTGTGTACAATCAGTGATGAAGAATATCCTAATCTTCTTAGAAATACTTTTAAACCACCAGTAATACTATATTACCGCGGAACATTGCCAGCGGCCAATGACTATACTATTGCTATAGTTGGGGCAAGGCGAGCGACAGCTTATGGGAAGAATGCCGCCGGTATGCTAGCCGCAGAACTGGCGGCCAGCGGTTTCTGGGTGGTTAGCGGCGGTGCAAGAGGCATCGATAGTTCCGCTCATGCCGGGGCGCTAAAGAACGGTAGAACAATTGCCGTTCTAGGATCAGGCGTGGATGTAGTTTATCCTCCCGAGAATAGACGATTATTTGATAATATTGCCGAAGCGGGTGCTGTTGTATCAGAATATCCTCCAGGCACATTAGTCCACGCTGCTCATTTCCCGGCCCGTAATCGGATCATCAGCGGGCTCTCACTAGGAACTATCATTATTGAAGCTGCCAGAAAAAGTGGTGCCCTGATTACAGCAGATTTTGCCTTAGAACAGGGGAGAGATGTTTTTGCTGTTCCAGGCAGCATATTTTCTGAATTAAGCAAGGGAACAAATTATTTAATTAAGCAGGGTGCCAAATTAGTTGACAGTGCAAGTGACATTCTAGAAGAATATGATATAAAAGCAAATACACAGCAAAAAGATAATGAGTTGTCGATTGAGGAAATGCAGATATATTCGGTTTTGTCATACGAAGTGCCTATCGGAATTGAAAAAATAGTAATGAAAACTAATCTTACACCTTCGGTAGTTACATATATATTGTTGCAATTAGAATTACGCGGGTTGGTAGACGGGCAAAGCGGCCAGCGCTATGTTCGTGTGGCCAGGGAGGGAATTAATTGAGTAAAGCGCTAGTTGTTGTCGAATCGCCAGCAAAAGCTAAAACAATAGAAAAATTTTTGGGACGTAATTATACGGTAAAGGCTTCAATGGGGCATTTGCGCGATTTGCCTAAGAGCCAATTCGGAATAGATGTAGATAATGACTTTGCTCCTAAATATATTAATATCCGCGGCAAAGGCGATATAATTAAGGGCTTGAAAGAAACTGCTAAAGCCGTCGATAATATATACTTAGCATCCGATATTGATCGCGAAGGCGAGGCTATAGCCTGGCATCTTGCGCATATATTAGGTATCGATCCTGATAAAGCATGTCGCATTGAATTTAATGAAATTACAAAGAATGCTATTAAGCAAGCGATTAAGAAGCCCCGCCCAATAAATTTTGCTCGGGTAGATGCCCAGCAGGCTCGGCGCTTGTTAGACAGAATTGTAGGTTATAAACTAAGCCCGTTATTGTGGCGGAAAGTTCGCAAAGGTTTAAGTGCTGGACGGGTACAATCGGTAGCTGTACGGCTTATTTGCGACCGGGAAAAAGAAATCCAAGCTTTTATTCCCGAAGAGTATTGGAGTATAACTGCAAAGTTAAAAGAAAAGGCTAAAGCCCCGGCTTTCGATGCCCAGCTAACTAGCGTTGATGAGCAAAAAATTGAAATAGGCAATGAAAGCCAAGCAAGTATCATTACAAATGAGTTGGAGCAAGCTGAATTTGTTGTCCGTGATGTGAAGCGTCGGGAAAGACGCCGAAATCCTGCAGCGCCGTTTACAACAAGCAGCTTGCAGCAGGACGCCGCCCGCAAGCTTGGCTTCACCTCGCGTAAGACAATGATGACGGCGCAGCAGTTATACGAGGGCTTAGACATTGGTAAAAGTGGCCCGGTCGGTCTAATAACATACATGAGAACTGATTCTACCCGAATTGCGGAATCAGCTCAGTCAGAGGCTCGACAATATATAGAAACTAGATATGGCCGAGCTTATTTGCCTGATAAGGCACCTGTGTATTCCTCCAAGAACAAATCGCAGGATGCACATGAAGCAATTAGACCGACAAGCTTCGAATATCCACCTGAGAAACTGGCCGATAGCTTATCGAAAGATCAGCTAAAGCTTTATACTTTAATTTGGGATAGATTTATTGCCAGTCAGATGACACCAGCAATTTATGATACTTTAACAATCGATATTAAGGCTGGACGTTATAATTTGCGCTCAACCGGATCGCAGATTAAATTTCCTGGCTTTATGACTGTATATATTGAAAGCAAGGAAAATCCGGAAAATGATAAAGATGTTATTCTGCCGGATTTAAAGCCTGAACAGGTATTAAAACTGGCTAAGATTTCTCCCAAGCAGCATTTTACTGAACCTCCGCCTCGGTATACCGAAGCATCGTTAGTAAAAACACTGGAGGAAAAAGGTATAGGCCGCCCTAGCACTTATTCTGCAATTATCGAGACCATTGTAGCTCGCGGGTATGTCATGAGAATGGACAAAAAGTTTCAGCCAACCGAGCTAGGTTTTACTGTCGTAGATTTACTGAAACAATACTTTCATGAAATAGTAGATGTCAAGTTCACTGCCAACATGGAAGATAAGTTGGACGAGATTGCTGAGGGGCATGGGTCTCGAATTGAACTATTAAGAGAATTTTACAAGCCCTTTAGTGTTGCTTTGGCCCATGCCGAGGAAGAAATTGGAGCAGTTGAGCTGCCGGTTGAGATTTCTGAAGAAAAGTGTGAACACTGCGGTCGCAATATGGTGGTTAAGCATGGGCGGTATGGTAAGTTTCTAGCTTGTCCCGGATTTCCGGAATGCCGCAACACTAAACCTCTTCTAATAGATATGGGGGTTGCCTGCCCTAGATGTGAAGGCAGCATAGTGGAACGTCGGACCAAGCGGGGCAAAGTGTTCTATGGATGTAAGAACTATCCTGAGTGTGAATTTGTAACATGGGATATGCCGCTTAAAGAAACTTGTAAAACATGCGGATCGTTTATGGTTCGTCACAATTTTAAAAACGGACGGTTTGTTACAATGTGCAGTAGTGAGAGTTGTCCGACACGTGCTGCAGAAAAGGTTAAAAAGACTACATCAGCAGGAAAAAATAAAGCAAAGGCTAAACCGAAAAAAGTAAAAACGAAGTCAGAAAAGAGTAAACCGAAACAAAAGAGTAACGAGGGATAATATGACTATAGATAAAGTAATAGTGATTGGAGCCGGCCTCGCCGGAAGCGAAGCTGCGTGGCAGATAGCCCAGGCGGGAGTAAATGTAGAACTATATGAAATGCGGCCTAAGGTCATGACGCCTGCACATCACACCGCGGATTTTGCCGAATTAGTGTGCAGTAATTCGTTAAGGGGGGCGGCAATTGAGAATGCGGTAGGCCTTCTTAAAGAAGAGATGCGGCGGATGAATTCACTGATTATGAAAGCGGCTGATGCTAATCGGGTACCTGCAGGCGGTGCACTTGCAGTAGACCGAGATGGATTTAGCAGTTTTATAACTGAAGCTTTAAATCATCACCCTAAGGTAACTGTTATTAATTCTGAAGTGGCTGTAATACCCGAGGGGTTAGCTGTTATTGCCAGTGGGCCGTTAACATCACAGAAGTTGTCTGAGGCGGTAAGCCAAATGACAGGGGAAGAGTATTTATATTTTTACGATGCGGCGGCGCCCATTTTGACTAGTGAATCGCTTAATTATGAAAAGGTCTTTCGTGCATCACGCTATGGTAAAGGTGACGAAGATTATCTTAATTGCCCGATGACTAAAGAAGAGTATGAGCGGTTTTGGCAAGAACTTACTGCCGCTCAAACAGCACCTATTAAAGAATTCGAAAAGGCTATCTTTTTTGAGGGATGTATGCCGATTGAAGAAATGGCTAGGCGGGGAATTGACACTTTACGATTTGGGCCGCTTAAACCCGTGGGGCTTGATCACCCAGAATCTGGAGAAGCTCTATACGCTGTTGTTCAGCTAAGGCAGGATAATTTTGCCGCGACTCTTTATAATATTGTGGGTTTTCAGACGCATCTAAAATGGCCGGAGCAAGAACGGGTTTTTCGATTAATTCCTGGCCTTGAGAATGCAGAATTCGTTCGATTTGGCGTAATGCACCGAAATACTTTTATCAATTCACCTAAGCTTTTAAAATCAACAATGCAAATGGCTGACAGGTCAAATCTGTTATTCGCCGGGCAAATGACCGGTGTTGAAGGATATGTGGAATCAGCTGCAAGTGGATTAGTGGCTGGTATAAATGCCGCCAGGATAGCCAAGGGCAAAGAGCCGCTTATTTTTCCGGAAGATACAGCCCACGGCGCTCTTTGCCAATACATAACCCATGCCGATCCAAAACGTTTTCAGCCAATGAATATAAATTTTGGCTTGATGCCTCCCCTTGGCCAAAAAATTCGTGATAAAAAGGTCAAGAACAAAATGATTGCAGAACGGTCTTTAAGCTCTTTGCAAAAATTTAGTGAAAAATTCGACAACAATCTTGCGTAAATTACATTATTATGCTAATATAAATCAGTAAATTTCTTTTAGTAAAGTGTGGTAGCTAGCTATATGCTACAGCAGCAATTTAAGCAATTCTTGTTATATTTGACAGTTGAAAAGAACGCCTCACCTTTCACCGTGGCCAGCTATCTTGCAGATATTGAGAATTTCTTCGAATTTGCTAAGCTTCAGGGTGTTAGTGAGGCTCTTTTTGACGATATTAATCATATGTTTATCAGAACATATCTTGGTAATCTTAAGGCCCAGGGGTATTCCCAGCGGACCATTGCTCGCCGTATAGCAAGTTTAAGGTCTTTTTTTCGTTTTCTGATCCGAAATAACGTAATTGCCGATAATCCAGCTAAGGACATCCGTACTCCCAAAATTGAAAAACGGCCACCAGTGTATCTTGATTATTGTGAAATCAACCATTTATTGGATCTCCCTGGCTCCGATTCATTGGGAATGCGCGATGCAGCTATTCTAGAATTATTGTATGCTTCGGGATTGCGTATTTTTGAGCTAATAGGTTTAACTGTTAATGACGTTGATTTATTAAATCATTACATTCTTGTATACGGGCAAGGTATTAAAGAAAGAGTGATACCTATCGGCCGGCACGCTGCAGGTGCAGTTGAACGTTATTTAGGGCAGGGAAGACCTAACCTTTGTAAGAGTGACCAAAGTTATATTAGTGATATACTTTTTCTTAACAAGAACGGCGGCCCTTTGACTGATCGTAGCGTCCGTCGGATTGTCGCAAAATATGTAGATCGTTTGGCTGGATTAAAAAATATTAGCCCTCAGACACTGCGAAATACGTTTGCTGCCCATTTACTAAAAAATGGAGCCGATTTATCATCCATAAGAGAGATGCTGGGACATGTAAGCTTTCCTGCGCATCTGCTGGATATGGACACAGCGAAGGATAGTTTAAGACTAGTATACAAGCATGCACATCCGCGTGCATAGGAGGTGGTTTTAGGTGTTTCATGCTACAACAATTGTTGCTGTACGGCATCGAGGAAAAACGGCTATTGCCGGCGATGGGCAGGTAACTTTCGGCGGCAATACCGTAATGAAACATAATGCAAAGAAGGTCAGACGCCTCTATCATGGGAAGGTTTTGGCTGGTTTTGCCGGGTCGGTCGCAGATGCGTTTACCTTATTTGGTAAATTTGAGACTAAACTCGAGGAATTTAACGGAAACCTTATGCGCTCTGCCGTTGAACTGGCCAAAGATTGGCGCACTGATCGTGTTTTGCGAAAACTTGAGGCTCTTCTGATTGTAACTGACTCAGAGCATATGCTAATTATTTCCGGTAACGGAGAAGTTATTGAACCTGATGATAACGTCACGGCTATTGGATCAGGAGGTTCCTATGCGTTAGCAGCCGCACGGGCTTTGCTAAAACATTCAAATCTTACAGCTCCCGAGATTGCTCGGGAATCTCTTGAGATTGCCGCCGGTATCTGTATCTATACCAATAACCATATTACTGTAGAGGAATTATAAAATCGGGAGGGATGGCGTTGGCTGAACTGACACCAAAACAAATAGTAGCAGAGCTCGATAAATACATTGTCGGTCAAAAACAAGCAAAAAAATCAGTTGCAGTAGCTTTACGAAATCGTTGGCGCAGTAAGCAGCTTCCTGCTGATATTAAAGAAGAAATAATACCCAAGAATATATTAATGATTGGACCAACAGGAGTTGGCAAAACCGAAATTGCTCGACGTTTAGCCAAACTGGTTAATGCACCATTTGTTAAGGTAGAGGCTACTAAATTTACAGAGGTCGGTTATGTCGGACGCGACGTGGAATCTATGATTCGAGATCTAGTTGAAACGTCAATCCGAATAGTTAAACAGACCAAAATGATGGAAGTAAACGAACAGGCCCTCAAGCTAGCGAATGAACGTATTCTTGAGTACTTTCACCCTTCAGCTAAAAAAGAAACTCCGCGTAACCCGTTCGAGGTCCTGTTTGCCGGACAAAACACGATGGGAGCGCCCAAGGATAACACAATTGATCAAGCCAGCCAGGAATCAGAGAGACAAAAGTGGCGAAATCGGCTTATGGCCGGTGAACTTGAGAATGAGCTAATTGAGATTACTGTTGAAGATAACACCAATCCTATGATGGGGATGTTTGCCGGGTCCGGCGTCGAAGAAATGGGGATAAATATCCAAGACATGTTGGGTAACTTTTTGCCTAAAAAGCAAAAAAAGCGGAAGGTAACCGTCGCTAATGCCCGCAAGGTTTTTATTCAAGAAGAGGCGCAAAAGTTAATTGACATGGACGACGTTCATGCTGATGCAATATATTTCGCTGAGAATTACGGTATAGTATTCCTTGATGAGATTGACAAAATAGCCGGTCGCAGCCACTCATCCGGCCCTGATGTTTCACGCGAAGGTGTCCAGCGTGATATTTTGCCTATAGTTGAGGGGTCAACCGTTGTGACAAAATACGGTACTGTAAAGACTGATCATATTTTGTTTATTGCTGCGGGCGCTTTTCATATATCGAAACCCTCAGATTTAATACCCGAGCTCCAGGGGCGTTTCCCAATCAGAGTAGAACTGACCAGTCTTTCTAAAGAAGACTTTAAACAAATTTTAACTGAACCAGCTAATGCCCTTATCACTCAATATGTCAATCTGTTGGCAACAGAAGGAATAAAAATTGAATTTAGTGAAGAATCTATTGATGAACTAGCAGAAATTGCCTGTCAAGTAAATGCTCAGACTGAAAATATCGGTGCTAGGCGGCTGCATACTATCCTGGAAAAATTATTGGAAGACTTGGCTTATGAGGCTCCTGATATAACAGAAAAAAATCTAATTATCAGTCGTGATTATGTTAAACAAAAACTTTCTCATATTGTTGTGGATCAAGATTTAAGCCACTATATTTTATGAGGAATTTTTAAGATGAGTTAGGCCTAATGAAAGGTGGAAATGAAATATGTCATCAATGTTAGAACGCACCAGAAAAATCAATAAACTATTGCAAAAGTCGGAAAAAGTTGAATATGATGAAATGTCAAGAGTGTTGAGCGGTGTGATAGGCGCAAACGTATATATTGTTAGCAAGGAAGGCACTGTACTAGGATACGCCTTGCTTGATGACTTTGAATGTGAGTTAATGCGTGATCGCGTCCTTAAGCAAGCTAGTTTTCCTGAACACTATGTTGAATGGTTGTTACGCGTTAACGAGACATCGCCAAACCTCAAATTGAAAAGTGGAATGTGTACATTCAGCGAAGGTACGGCCTGCATGTTTGACGATAAGTTTACAACTGTTGTACCGATTTATGGCGTAGGGGAACGGATTGGAACACTAATTGTGGCCAAGTTCTGTAATGGCTTAAATGACGATGATTTAGTTTTAGCCGAATATGGTGCAACTGTTGTCGGTATGGAAATATTGCGTGACCGCAGTGAAAAAATGGAAGAAGAAGCCAGAAAAAAAGCCACTGTTCAAGTAGCGCTTGGAACCCTTTCTTACTCTGAATTAGAGGCAGTAATCCATATTTTAAATGAGTTGGAAGGTAATGAAGGCTTGCTGGTTGCCAGCAAAATTGCCGATCGGGTCGGAATTACTCGTTCGGTTATCGTCAATGCTTTGCGAAAGTTTGAAAGCGCCGGTGTCATTGAGTCCAAATCGCTCGGGATGAAAGGTACTTACATCAAGGTTCTAAATGAGCGGTTGCTTGATGAATTAGAAAAAATGAAAAAGTAATAAGCAGCTGATAAGCCACCCTTGTATATAGGGTGGTTTTTTGTTTGCTTAGGCAATATGGCCTTCTTATAAAAAAACATAGGACTTTTGTCGCTACGTGTAATTTTACCACATAGAAATTGACAGAAATCTAAAGGATTTAGCCAGAATATGTAGAAGTATGCACCATGCATAAATAAAAAAATCTGTATTTACGCAAAAGTTGTGGAGGTTTTCACATGCTTAAGGCCATATTATCAAACCCGCAATTTTCAATATTGGAACAAGGTATTAACGCAGCTTCTTTACGGCACAAAGTAGTAAGCAACAATATCGCCAATGTTAATACACCTGGTTTTAAAAAGAGTGAGGTAGTTTTCGAAGAACTTTTACAAGCGGAACTAAGCGGTAGAAGCGATTTAAAGTTAACTAAAACTAAGGCCAGTCATTTATCCAAAAGAGCATCAGATGGCAGTGTTCCTTTTATCAATACCATAAATTCAACTTCGTTCAGAACAGACGGCAATAATGTAGATATCGATGTTGAAATGGCTAATTTAGCTAAGAACAATATTTATTATAATGCTCTAATAACTCAATTAAGTAAACATCTTGCCGGTCTTAAATCTGCTATTAATGAAGGGAGACGCTAGTTATGGGAATGTTTGATGCCATTAATGCCGCCGCCTCAGGACTTACTGCGGAACGGCTGCGAATGGATGTAATATCCAACAATATTGCTAATGCCAATACAACTAGAACGGCTGAAGGTGGAGCTTATCGGCGTCAGATTGTTATCTTTGAACCTCGTTCAGGGCAGTCCTTCGCCCAAATTTTATCAAAAGAGATGGATCCTGGTTCTGGTGTTAAGGTTTCAGGAATAACCAAAGATAACTCTCCGACTCGGCGGGTATATGATCCTAATCACCCTGATGCTGATCGAGAAGGCTATGTTGAAATGCCAAACATAAATGTCGTATCGGAAATGGTCGACATGATTACCG
The DNA here is from genome assembly GCA_012523975.1 of Veillonellaceae bacterium. Taxonomy (NCBI): domain Bacteria; kingdom Bacillati; phylum Bacillota; class Negativicutes; order Veillonellales; family Veillonellaceae; species Veillonellaceae bacterium. The sequence goes on along the minus strand of JAAYSF010000071.1, from coordinate 9,288 downwards.
CGACAAGGGCCTATGAGGCAAACGTAACTGCAGTTAACGCCGCTAAAAGCATGGCTCTTAAAGCGCTGGAAATTGGGAGGTAGTGAGGTAATATATGCGTATTGAACAATTAAAATTAATGCCGGTCAGTTTACCGATTAATAATCCGGCCCCAACTGAAACAGAGCAAGCTGGTAAAAGCTTTAGTCAGTTTTTGTCCGAGGCAATTACTGATGTAAACACTCTTCAACATAGGGCAGAGAAGGCATCACTCGATTTAGCAGCAGGGAAGTTACAGGATGTCTCCCAAGCAGTCATAGCCGCTGAAAAAGCATCTATTGCCCTACAGCTTACTATGCAGGTTCGCAATAAAGTTGTTGACGCGTATCAGGAAGTCATGAGAATGCAGGTCTAATTATACATCTCAGCAATTTATTTTTGCTAATCAAGAAGGGTGGATCCGATGGCTGACTGGAAGGAACAGTCTCTGCGCTTGTGGGGAAACATGGAAAAAAAACAGAAGTACATGATTATCGGTTCGGCAATCCTGATTTTTATTGCTATTTTATCATGGAGTTATTGGTGGGGAAGCCGGCCCGATCTTGTACCTTTATACACCAATATGGACGTAACAGATGCAGGTGAGGTCAGGGAAAAACTCAAAGAAATGAAAATTCAGCATGAAATCGGTAACAATGGTACAGCTATTATGGTACCATCAAAAGATGTTTACCGAATTAGGCTGGATTTAGCTAGTCAGGGCTTGCCAAGAGGTGGTAAAGGCTTTGAAATCTTTGATCAGAACAAATTTGGAACAACTGATTTTCAAAACAAGGTGTATTTACTGCAAGCCTTGCAAGGTGAACTGACCAGAACAATTGAGCAAATGTCAGAGGTAGAAAAAGCTCGGGTACATATTGTACTGCCTGAAGATAGTCTATACAAAAAGAACGAAAAACCAGCCACTGCGTCAATCATGTTAAAATTAAGGCCATCTGCGCAGCTTTCCCGTCAACAGGTAAAGGGGATTGTTAATTTGGTAGCGCACAGTATACAAGGTCTAAAGGCTGAGAATGTAACAGTAGTCGACAACAAGGGCCATGTTCTGAATGATCAGTCGGACGCTGAAATAGCCGGTGCAGGGACATTGACGCAGATAGAAATGACTAAGAAAGTACAGGAAGACTTGCAAAAGAGTGTGCAATCCCTTTTAGAGCAAGTTCTTGGCCCTGGAAAAGCAGCTGCAAGAGTCAGCGTTGAGCTTAATTTTGACCAGCGTACCATGGATCGGCAAATATTCGAGCCAGTAGTAGATGATAAGGGCATAATTAGAAGCTTGCAGGAATTTAATGAGAATTACGAAGGCACCTCACAAGCACCAGGGGGACCTGCCGGTACTACGGCTAACATCCCGGGATATGTGACAAATAGTAATAATGCCCAGTCGAACTACGAGAAAAAAGAAGTAACACGGAACTACGAGATTAATGAAACTAAAGAAAAGATTGTGTCAACCCCCGGTTCAATAAAGCGATTAACAGTTGCTGTCTTGGTAGACGGCGAAATTAGCCGAACACAACAGGATAGCATTTCACGTACAGTTGCTTCTGCTATCGGTTTTAACCAGAGTCGTGGTGACGTTATTTCAGTTGAAAGCATGCCGTTTAACACAGATTTAGCTGATAAGCAACGGAAAGAAGAAGAGGCTTTTCAAAAACAACAAGAGCGATCATTATGGCTAAAAATTGGTATCGCTGTCATATCAGTACTTGTCTTGCTCTACCTTGTTCGAATGTACCTGGCGCGGCGTCGCCAACATGAGGATGAGTTGGAATTGGAGCAGGTTTTAACACAGGCACAAGCGGAGTCCGATACACAAAAATTACAAGAACTGACTCCGCAGGAAAAAGAACAGCTTGAACAGCGTGAAGCAGTTGAAAAGTTTGCTAAGTCTAAGCCCGAAGAAGTGGCGCAATTGATAAAGGCTTGGTTGGCTGATGAATAATAGTCAGGAGGTGAAATTTTGTATCAATCTAACGAGATGGGAAATAAGCAAAAGGCAGCTATTTTGCTAATCGCCTTAGGCCCGCAGATATCAGCTCAGATTTTTAAGCATTTGCGGGAAGAGGAAATAGAAAAACTTACTTTGGAAATTGCTAATCAGCGAAAAGTTAGCCAAGAGCAAAAAGATAAAGTTCTGTCAGAATTTCACCAAATGGCTTTAGCTAAAGAGTATATTTCTTCCGGAGGCTTAGATTATGCCAGGGAGGTACTTGAAAAAGCATTAGGTGCTGAAAAAGCTGTATCGATTATAAACAGATTAACGGCGAGTCTGCAAATTAGACCGTTTGATTTTGCACGCAAGACCGATCCCGCTCAGCTCCTGAACTTTATCCAAAATGAACATCCGCAGACGATTGCATTAATAATGGCTTACCTCCATCCAGACCAAGCCGGTGTAATATTATCTGCGCTCCCGCCAGATCGGCAAGTTGATGTCGCCAAACGAATTGCTACGATGGATCGCACATCGCCGGATGTTTTAAAGGATATTGAAAGAATTTTAGAAAGAAAATTATCGTCTTTGGCTACTCAGGATTTTACTGCTGCCGGTGGTGTCGATTCTATTGTCGAAGTGCTTAACCGGGTAGACCGTACTACGGAACGAACTATCATTGAGAATCTTGAGGTTCAGAATCCTGAACTTGCCGAAGAAATCAAGAAGAGAATGTTTGTCTTTGAAGACATTATCTTGCTTGATGATCGTTCTCTGCAACTTGTATTACGGGAAATTGACTCTAAGGACCTTGCGCTTGCGCTCAAGGCGTCCTCAACTGAAGTCGCCGAAAAAATCTATAAGAATATGTCTAAGCGCGCGGCTGAAATGCTGCGCGAAGAAATCGAATATATGGGTCCTGTGCGTATTAGAGATGTTGAGGAAGCCCAGCAAAAAATCGTTAATGTTATCCGTCGTCTCGAAGAATCCGGTGAAATTATTGTGTCACGTGGCAAAGGGGACGAGATAATTGTCTAGAATTATTAAATTTGCTTCAGTCCAGGAAGAACCTCTTATAATTAATAACCATCGTCCGGCATTTGCGATTGTCGAGCAAACCGAAGACAGTGCTGCAGAACCAGAACGAGAACAAATCCAAGAAGCTATTGATGAGGCAAAGAAAATCCTAGATGATGCTAAAAAGCAAGCTGAAACATGCATAAGCCAGGCCTTGCAGGAGGCAGAACAACTTAGACAGCAGGCTTGTGAAGCCGGTCGGCAGGAGGGCTATCAAGCCGGCTACAGTGAAGGGGTTCGTCAAGGCAAAGAACAAGCAGAACTAGAAATGACAAATAAAATTAACAGTGCATCTGAAACAGCTGAGAACATATTAGCTGATGCCCGGCAAGAGTACCAAGAAACTCTAATCAAAGCTGAGCGCGAGATAGTAAAAATAGCTCTTGCAGTAGCACGGAAGATTTTAGCGCGGGAAATAGACGAAAATCCGACAGTGATTTTGCCAATTGTAAAGACTGCGTTAGAAAAAGTACGTGATCAAGAGAGTATTATTATTCGTGTGAATCCGATCGACTATGATATTGTGGTTCAGTCTAAACGTGATTTGCAGATAATGATTGGCTGTGAAGATGCATTATCAGTAGTTAGTGATAATACTGTCAGTCCTGGCGGCTGTATGATTGATACACCCTACGGGACAGTTGACGCCAGTCTTGATATTCAGTTTGAGGCTATAAAAAGAGCTCTTGAGGAAATAATGCCATGAGGTTTTGTGCAGATAAATATTTAAGCGCCGCAAGCAAAGTTGAGACAATGAAGCTTAGCGGTAAAATCGCTGAAATAATTGGCTTAGTAATCGAAGCCCACGGCCCTAATGTTAGTCTTGGTGAGCTATGTTATATCAGGCCGCGTAATAGAGATTTTTTAATCCCGGCTGAAGTTGTCGGCTTCCGTCAAAATAGGGTAATGTTAATGCCGATTGGCGAAATGGAAGGGATAGGGCCAGGCTGCGAGGTAATTTCAGCCCAACAGACGCTGGAAGTTCCCGTTGGGCCGCAGTTATTGGGCAGGATTTTAGACGGTTTGGGGAACCCAATAGATGGTAAGGGGCCGCTTCTAACTAATAACCGCTACTCACTGCATGCAACACCGCCGTCTCCTTTGTTGAGAAGCCGCATATCGAACAAATTAGCTGTTGGTGTCCGTGCTATTGACAGTCTTATAACCTTAGGGCGTGGGCAGCGAGTTGGTATAATGGCGGGCAGCGGTGTAGGCAAGAGTACGCTTTTGGGCATGATGGCGCGAAATACCGAGGCTGATATAAGTGTCATCGCGCTGATTGGCGAACGCGGTCGTGAAGTCAGAGAGTTTATTGAGCGTGATCTTGGGGAAGAAGGCTTAAAAAGATCGGTTGTTGTAGTAGCTACTTCGGATCAGCCAGCGTTGGTCAGGATAAAGGGCGCTATGACAGCGACTGCAATCTCAGAGTATTTCCGCGACCAAGGCCGCAATGTAATTTTGATGATGGATTCTGTGACCCGCTTTGCCATGGCGCAGCGCGAGGTAGGCCTTACAATTGGCGAACCGCCTGCGACGCGGGGTTATACGCCATCAGTATTCGCTATGCTGCCGAAATTATTAGAACGCTCAGGTACGGGCGAATGCGGATCAATAACAGGTATTTATACGGTACTGGTGGATGGCGATGATATGAATGAGCCGATTGCCGATGCTGTACGCAGTATCTTAGATGGTCATATTGTTCTGACACGAAATATGGCTGCACAGAATCATTATCCGGCAATTGATGTATTGGCAAGTGTCAGCAGGGTTATGCTGGAAATTGTCGAAAAAAACCACTATAAAGCGGCGCAGCAGTTGCGCTCGATTATGGCGACCTATCGAGAAGCCGAGGACCTAATAAATATCGGTGCCTATGCCCATGGCAGCAACCCAAATATTGATAAAGCAATTAATGTGATTGACGATATTAAAAGATTTTTACAGCAGGGTGTCTACGAAACAACAACTTTCGACCAAGCTGTTAGCAGGCTGATTGAGTTAGCCGAATAACAGATGAAGAGGTGGATTTATGAAGAAATTTCAGTTTCGACTCGATACCCTTTTAAAATACCGTCAGATGCAAAATGAACAAGCCCAGCTAAAGTTTATGCAGGCATCACAAGTTTTGCATGAGGAAAAGGAAAAGTTTGATAAGTTAACAATAAAACTAACTGAGTCTATTGTCAGTTTTAGAAAATATCAAGATAGTTCGCCTATTATTGATGAACTTAAGGATTTTCAGAATTACTTCGATAAAATTAGGGAGAACATAAAACACCAAAGTATGCGTGTTAACGAGGCGCAGGCAGTGCAGCAAGAACGTTTGCAGGAGCTTCAACAAGCAGCCAAAAACTATGAGATTGTTGAAAAATTTAGAGTGAAGCGTCTGCTGCAGTACCAAGCAGAAGCATTAAGCGAGGAACAAAAGTATCTCGATGAATTGGGACTTCAAAATTATGTCCGCAAAAGTTAAGGTGATTTAATGGACGGATTAACTAGAGTGACGCAGCGTATCAACACAATAGAGAAGCGGTTTATGATACCGGCAAATCCAACGTCGATTGGTGCCTTTGCAGACGTATTGGCAGGGGCAAAGCAAAAGAGCGCTTCAACCGCCTTAAATACGAACAAGCAAAGTATTGCTAAACTGGTTGAAACCAGTGCACGACAGCATGGTGTTGATCCTAAGTTAGCATTAGCAGTCGCTAGAACTGAATCAGGTCTAGAGACCAATAGTGTTTCGGTGGCTGGTGCTGTTGGCGTTATGCAGCTTATGCCGGATACTGCCCGTAGTTTAGGTGTACAGAATATTACCGATCCGCAGGAAAACATTGATGGCGGGGTGCGCTATCTACGCAAAATGCTACATACATTTAACGGCGATGTAGTAAAGGCTGTTGCGGCCTATAATGCTGGACCGGAGGCTGTAAAGAGCTACGGAGGTGTTCCACCTTATCCGGAAACAAAATCATATGTGACAAAGGTTATGTCACAATTTTAATAGCTTTATTACCTAAAGGAAGGTAAACATGGCAAATATAAACCTTAAATCCAGTCAAAAAACTTCAGGGCAACAGTCTCAGGCTAAAGGATCGCTATTTAAAAAGCTGCTCATTGCATTTGTAATATTAATGCTAACCGGTGTCGGCTTTGCGCTTGGTATATATATGAAGTTTATTGATCCACAGGCCATAATAGCTAGATTAAAGCTTCATGAATATCCGGTAATTGGCCAATATTTTACTCCACCAACAACGAATTTTGAACCGGTGGAACTTGAGAACATTGAAGATATCCAGCCGCCGAAGGCGAAAAAACCGGCAGACCAACCAGTTAAACAGGAGCAGCAACCGGTATTATTGCCTCCTAGCGGCAGCGATAGCGAGAAAATAGCCAAAGCCAAGCAACTCGAAGAAGCAAAAAGGATTTCAAAAGTGGCACGGCTTTATGAGAATATGAAACCTGAAGAAGTAGTTCCAATAATGAATAAACTTGATGATGATATGGTCATCGCTATTTTCAATAAAATGGATGAGAGCCAGGTAGCTAAAATTATGGCTTTGTTGGACGTAGAACGGGCTGCACGTTTGAGTCAGACAATGTTAAAGGCCCAAACTCCTGGTACCCTCTAAGCCAACATTATCATTGAAAGGAGGTGAATAAATACGTGGATGTATTAGCGGCAAGTATTTCAGCGGAGCTTCCCAAAGCCCACAAGAAGAGTACAGCCGGTAAATTAAGCGGCTCACCTAATAGCAATAAGGAACAAGCGGCATTTGCCGATGTCTTGAATTCGGCTGCTTACCCAAAGCGCTTTAAAGGGGAGACCGGTCATAAAGCGGATGACCGCAATAATGTTACATCGTCTGCGCCGACTGGTGAGGTTATCCCATTATTCAATAATTTAGTGGTAATGCCGGTTTCAATAGGCGACGCTGACGACAAAGGCGGCAGGAAAGTTGGAACTTCTACTGATACAATGTTTAATCAGGATGTAGAAGTTAATCTTAACCAATCCAATAGTAAATTATCACCATTTCAGGTCGCAAGTCAAAACGGGTTAATTTCAGAAGGCGCTTCCAAAATGCTTGATGGCAACACTGGAAATGTTAACACTCCTACAACTCTAGCTAATCAATCGGAGCAACTGCAGCAGACTGGCATAAGCCAAGTTACCACGGTGCCAGAAGATCTCAACCAAAACGGACTAAATAGCCAAACCATTGCTATTAATCAGCAGGAAAACTACGGTGTAAAAAAGCAGGGCACCCACAATCCTGACGGCAAGGGAAAACAGGCCACAGGTATAGCGGTTGAACAATTAATATCTGCAGGGCAGAGCCAGTTAGTATCAGACAATTTATTAAAACCGCTTGCAACAGTGTCCGCCTACCAAAATGCGTCTGTAATTGCAGCAAACAATGCAGCTGATGAAAGTCTTCAAGCAGATGACCCTGTACAAACTTTAGATATGCCGGTTAAGGAAAGTAAAGTAAGCCTTAATGCTATGACGTCTTTATCAGCAGATACCAGTCTGGAAACAACGAACAACGGTCTATTCCATGAGCAGAATTTAAGCGAAGCAACAGCAGTAGAAAATGTCTCTGATAAACCGCTGCAACCTTTTCAGCAGCTACTTCACCAAACCGGTATGAAGGATCAAGCTGATGCTGTTGTTGACATTGACGGACAGCCGATACCACAGACACCGAAAGATACAAATAATGTCGTTGGACAGATTGTCGAGCATGCGCGCTTAGTCAAGAATTCTGATATGTCGGAAATGATTATAAAGCTAAAGCCTGAGCATCTTGGCGAACTCACACTAAAGGTTGCGGTTGATAATGGCGTAGTCAGCGCATCTTTCCATACTAACAATAGCGAGGTGCGCGGCATAATTGAAGCTTCTATGCAGCAGCTACGGCAGGATATGGCTCAACAAGGACTTAAAGTAGAGTATGTAGGAGTCTATGCTGGACTAGGCCAACCATTTTCCAATGGACAGGGTGAGGCAAACAGACAGCAGGCATGGAAATCTCAACTAAATAAGAAAAACAGCAGCAATGAATTCAGCGAAAGTATTGAGGCTATTGAAAATACTGGAATAACTACTTCAGAAACTGGAGTTGACTATCGGATTTAGGAGGTGAGAATTAGTGGCAAGTGTATATAACGTAGGCCAAACTAGCACGACGCAAACTGCAAGCGGGCAAACGGCAAGAACTAAGCAGGACAATATGGGAAAAGATGAGTTTCTTAAGTTATTGGTAACGCAGCTGCGGTATCAGGATCCGATGAATCCAATGGAAGATAAAGAATTTATTGCCCAAATGGCACAGTTTTCCAGCCTAGAGCAAATGCAGAACTTAAATGCTTCTATGCTGACTGTTCAGGCCAGTGGGATGATTGGAAACCAGGTAAGATGGACTGATGATTACGGTGAGGAACAAGCCGGAATAGTTAGTGCAGTACGGATAAGTGATGGAAAACCGTCCTTAGTTGTAGGCGATGTTAATGTAGCGCTTGAGAAAGTAACTTCTGTTGAAGGCGTAATTTGGGGAGCTAAATAATATGGCTGATAATCGTATTTATTATCCGCAGTCGCCCATTTTACCAGTCCAAAAACCATCAAACGCTGTACCACGTCCGTTAGGCAAGTCATCACCTAGCTCAGTTCCATTTAATAAAATACTGGAACAGCAATTAACCGGTGTAAAGTTTTCGCAGCACGCTATGCAGCGTCTCGAGAACCGGAATATTCGGCTTAACCAGACAGATATGGATAAATTGAACCGTGCGGTAGAAAAGGCTGCGCAAAAGGGTGCGAAGGAATCACTGGTGCTAATGAATAATGATTTGGCGCTAATTGTAAGTATCAAAAACAAGACCGTTATTACGGCCATGGATGGTACAAGCATTAAAGATAATGTCTTTACCAACATTGACAGCGCTGTAATTGTTTAGGGCTGGACCTCTTGAGGGAGCCCACAAGCTGCCGACTGATTGACGCAGCTACATAAAAAAGATAAACGAAAATTCGGGAGGTCATTTATTATGATGCGTTCGATGTTCGCCGGTGTTTCCGGCCTTAAAAACCATCAAACCCGTATGGATGTTATCGGCAACAATATTGCCAACGTTAACACTGTTGGTTTTAAAGGAAGCCGGGTTAACTTTCAGGACATTTTAAGCCAGACAATGCAAGGTGCGTCAAGCGGGCAAGGGGCTCGCGG